>NZ_NUMC01000073.1:0-37608 GCF_002577655.1 Bacillus sp. AFS040349
CAGATTTTCAGTGGCCTCCATTTAAAGATCGGTTTTTTTTAATGTTCCTCTATTTGATCTAACTGTTTTTTAAAATGTAAGGACTTTTTAAAACATAGGAATGATCCAATTAAAAACAATACAGTTGTAACCATTAGGACAGTGTCATAAAGTTCTTGTTTTCCTTCGTCAGGAAGTACAACGCCAATATATAAGAAAACACTAACGGCCAATAGAATAAAGGCATAATGCTTAAAATCCATCATAAGTGCTTGTAGCTTTTTCTTAGTCATTTCATCACCTACTAAAAGTGTTATACAAACACAATAACACAGACTAGTAGACTATGAATCAAGTAAATAAATCCAAATGAGGGAACCTATAAAAAAGTCGATCATGAACGAATATTCATGATCGACTTCTTTAAATGGACTCAACAATTTTTAAGACTAAATTAGCTGAGTGCTTAGCAGCTTGACCTAAAAATTGATCAAAAGAGATATTAGATTCTTTACCCGCAATATCAGATAGTGCTCTTATCACAACAAAAGATACTTCAAATTGATGACATACCTGAGCAATCGCGGCAGCTTCCATTTCACCGGCATAAAGATTTTGAAATTTACTGCGGATAAACTCAACTTTTTCTGGATCACTTAAGAAAGAGTCTCCTGTTACAATTAATCCCTTTGCTACCTGAATGTCTGTTATTTCTTCAGCTTTCTTAGCTGCAATTTCGACTAGCTTAGCATCTGGTGTATATGCTGCTGGTAGGCCTGGTACTTGTCCATACTCATAACCAAATGCTGTAACATCAACATCATTATGTCGAACCTCAGTAGAAATAACAACATCTCCTACATTTAAAGAAGAATGAAACCCTCCTGCAGATCCAGTATTAATAACGTAATCAGGTTGATATCGATCCAAAAGCAAGGTTGTACTTAATGCTGCGTTTACTTTACCAATACCAGACTTTAAAAGAATAACCTCTATCCCTTTGTAAAGCCCCTTTGTAAATTCACTTCCCGCTATCACTTGTTGCTCTTTGTTATCCAGTTTATCTCTGAGGATGGTAACCTCTTCTTCCATCGCTCCAATAATCGCAATTTTCATCTCATTTCATTCCTTCCTTATGTATCTATAAACATTATTCTATGTAGTTATGCAGTCTCCTAATAGAGTTTACCCATTTCGGGTCCTTAAAGCAAGGTAAAACAGATATCAAGCTTCAACATTATGGTGTTAAAGCTGTTCTTTTGGTACTATTTATGATAGATAAAATCAACTAGTTTTGAGGTGTGTAATAATGAATTTACAATTAGATTTACTTAAAGATAAGATCGAGTTTTTTGAGGCACAAACGATAAAAGACCTTGAGAAGAAAATAAATGAACAAATTGTTCATAACCAAGCTATTTTATTACATGTTCACTCTGTATCACATCAGATGCACGTGAACGAGGAAGGGAAAAAATTTTATAGTGCTGTTGTTCATTTTAAAGCAAACTTTTAACAATAAAAAAAGATGTTTGTACGGTTACAATTAACCGTATAAACATCCTTTTGATTATTGTAATTTTTCTATTTTTGTAGGCATCCAGCCTTCATTCTCAACCCATGTAATATACACTTTATATTTTACAGATTGATCTTTTGGTGAAATTGTTCCTGCTGCATCATTTGGTCCACCATTATTACCAAGATACCAAATAATCATATCTGATTCAGGAATACCTGTTGCATAGCTCAAAGCCTTTGTCATCTCATTCCAATCCTGTGAACCCTTAGTATAGTTTGCTGAATGCGGCTCTGATTGAGAAGTTCCAATTGGTTCCCACCCAGAACTTTCAATTGTTTCAGCAATACCAGATTCTGGATCACCCTCGGTAATGGTTGCTTCATCAAATGAATCTTCAACTTCTGATTCAGTTTCTTCCTTCTGATCCATGTCTTCATCAGTATCTTCCTGTTTAGCTTCTTCGCTGCCATCTTCGGTGTTTTTATCTGAATTCTCTTTTTGATTTTCTTCCTTATCGGTATCAGGGTTTTCCTCTTCAGCTTTATTTTCTTCACTTGCCACTTGTATATCTGGTTGTTCATTGTATTTAGCTGTTTTTTCAGATTGGTTTGCACCCAAGATAAGTTGTGAGCCAATAACAAAAATAAGGACTAATACAATACCAATTAATGTGTTTAGTACTATATTCGTTTTTCTTTTCTTATCTCTTTTTTCATAACGAGAGCTGTTTAAATGTTGATTACTCAATGCCCTACACTCCTTTATCCCTCAAACCTTCAGTCTTTATTCTAGCATTAGTACTATTTTCTATCTAGTCGTATCATAAAGCTTAATCCCAAGGATTTCCACTCCTAAATTAGTTTTTTCGTTCGTCAATTTTAGACATCTCTTCTACAACATCATAAAATGCTGCATTTGTACCGGCCTCAGCACTTGTTGTATCCATTTCAACTACGACCAGTGCATATCTAGGATTAGAAGATGGAAAGTACCCCGCAAACCATTTGTTGTATAATGTATGACCATTCTCATCTTTTTTCCCTGTTTGTGCTGTCCCTGATTTACCTGATACCTCAAAAGAAGAAGTTTGAAACCTTCTACCTGTCCCCTCAGGGTCTGTGACGACTAATCGAAGAAGTTTTTGTAGCTTGGATGCAGTAATTGGTGAAAGTTCTTCTCCTCCTAAAGAATTAGACGTAAATGAGAACATATTTGTTCCATTTTTATATAATATATTTTTTACGATTTTTATTTGTTCTTTTTGACCGCCTCTTGCGATAGTTGCCATCATATTTGCAATAGCAAGCGGTGTAATTTTTACATTCTTTTGACCAATAGCCGTTTGATCAATAGCTTTTGCTACACTTTTATCTTTTTCATCTCCCCAAATATTACCTGTTTTTTCATCAGGCAGCTGTTTAAAATTTTCATAATGGAATACTTCACCACTCCAGCCAACTGGCCCGATTAATCCTAATTTATCCGCAGTATTATCAATTACATTTTTATCTTTTTCCATTAATTCCTCTGCTAAAGTTGTAAAAGTATAATTACAGCTTTTTGCGAAGCTTCTTTCAAAAGAAAGTTGTCCATCATCCTGACCACCATCATCTTCTCCGTATAAATTTAAACTACAATTAAATTGTCTTGTAGCATCATCTAAACCATATTCAATTGCTGCTGCAGAAATGACAGTTTTAAATACTGAACCAGGAAAAAGAGGCTGTAACATATAATTTGTTAACGTACTTGATTCAGAACGACTTAACGTTGGCCTACTTACCATTGACAAGATCTCATTATTTTCAATGTCCAGTAAAACAAGTCCACCTTTTTCAACTTTTTGTTTATCTAATACTTTTTCCGCCATCTCCTGTATATTTTTATCGATTGTCGTTTGAACGGTTACAGGATAAAAAGGATTTGAATCAGCAATGTATTTTACATTAATTCCAAATAAAGGATGACCGTCTCCATCAACATGGTATAGAAGTTTTGTTTCTGCATCCGGCAATAAGAATTCATCAAATGCCTTTTCAAGTCCTGTTACACCAATTTTTGTTTTATAAGATAAGTCAGTACGATCTGGATACTTTTCCCTCAAGCGTTCAGCGTTTTCACCGGTAATTCCGATTATATGTTCACCTAATGATTCGTCTAAGAGAGTTTGTCGATAAATCCCAAATACTCCAGGTATCTCAAGTTTATTTATTTTTTCTAATTCTGCTTTTGTTAATCTAAGTCCATCGTCTTTAGAAAGAACAACTGGCTCTTTTGTATCTAAAACTAGTCCCTTTAGTTCATTGCTTGAGATGTTAACAATTTTAGACAATTCCTCTGCAGGCCATGAAATTTCTTTTAAAAAGGGAAATAATACAAGCGAAGGTTCTGCGTGTTTTTGAATTGATTCTCCATTTCGATCCACGAAACGACCTCTACCGTCATCAATAACAACTTCCTGTGTTCTTTGATTCACACTTTCCTGAACAAGATTTACTCCTTTTTTCGAAAATGATTCTGTGTGAATTAATTGGATATCCGCTAACCTGTATAAAGTAGCACATAGCATTAATATAAAGAAAATACCTACAACAAGCATTCTTCTATTTGGATTCATAAAAACCTCCTGCAGGTGTTTATAGATCCCATTTATAACGGTATATGCACCATTAAATAAAAAACACCTCGTCTCCATTTTGGACGAGGTGTTTCGTATATAAACCTTTTATTAGCTAATGTTCACAATTTTAACAAGCATTTCTCCGCCTGGTGTTTGAACAGTTACTTCATCATCAACCTTTTTACCTAATAAACTTTTGGCAATTGGAGAATCGTTTGAAATTTTACCTTCAAAAGGATCAGCTTCAGCACTACCAACTATTGTATATGTTTCTTCCTCACCGTCTGGAAGCTCTGTAAATGTAACAGTTCGCCCTAATGAAACGGAGCTTGTATCTGCTTCACCTTCGATGATTTTTGCATTTCGGATCATATTTTCTAATGTTGTAATACGACCTTCAACAAATGCTTGTTCTTCTTTTGCAGAATCATACTCAGAGTTCTCAGATAGATCTCCAAAGCTTCGCGCAATTTTAATTCTTTCTACTACTTCTTTTCGCTTAACCGTTTTCAAATATTCAAGCTCTTGCTCAAGCTTATCTTTACCTTCCTGAGTCATAGGAAAAACTTTTTCTTGTGCCATGTTTGTTCCACTCCTTCTAGTAGACTTCCCCGTCGTACTGAATCATTCATGCTTGTTACTTTCTTTATCTTTAATGAAAATAAATATGTAAAGCTAAGGCAGCTGATTGCCTTAAGTAAGAAAGATGTTGAAGCATAATTTCGTTTTATCTATCAGGCATCGTATTCACTTGATAGTATGTAAAAAAGCAAGGGCAACAATGTGTGCCCTTCACCTATCAAATCCTCACATAAAAAAAGAAAATGATTACCTATACATAATATGATCACAGTAGACTTTATCTATGCTATGTTATTACAAAATTGCATTTAGTTCAAGAATTGTTTGAATTTTTGTTACCATTAAGTCAATTGCAACCATATTTTGTCCACCCTCAGGGATGATAATATCTGCATATCTTTTCGTAGGTTCAATGAATTGATTATGCATAGGCCTTACAACAGAAATATATTGTTCAATAACTGAGTCAATAGAACGCCCACGCTCCTTAATATCACGTAAAATACGTCGAATAATTCTAAGGTCTGCGTCTGTATCGACGAAAAGCTTAATATCCATTAAATCACGTAAACGTTCATCCTCCAGGATAAGGATTCCTTCTAAGATGATAACATCCTTTGGCTCTACTACAATAACATCTTCAGATCTTGTATGCAATTTATAGTCATAAACCGGTTTTTCAATGGCTTCATGATGTAGTAACATGTTTAAATGCTCAATCAATAAATCATTATCAAAAGCAAAGGGATGATCATAGTTTGTATTTAACCTTTGTTCAAAGGGTAAATGACTTTGATCTTTATAATAGAAATCTTGTTCAAGCATTAAAATTGAGTGTCCTTTAAAATGTTCGTAGATTGCTTTAGTTACGCTCGTCTTACCAGAGCCCGAGCCTCCAGCAACCCCAATGACAACCGGTTTTTTTGCCATTTGTATTAGAACCCCTTTCGCATCATGTTGTTTCTAAAGACTGGTTTATCCACTTTGAATCTTACAATTTGTAGTGGATGACGGGCTGCATCAAGCTCTTTACCATCTTCATCCCAAATCTTCTCAATTGTTTGTGTAAAGTTTTCAATTTCCGGACCGAAGAATTCAACTGTTTCACCAGGCTTAAAATGATTACGCTGCTGAAGTGTAACCATTTGCGTTTCATTGTCATAATCCATTACAAGTCCTGCAAAATCATATTCCGTTTTTTTGCTGTGGTTACCAAACATCTGTTGTTGAAAACCTGGAACGCCTTCAAAGAAAGCAGAAGCAGTTTCGCGATTTGCACATTTGTCCAGCTCTTTTAGCCATTCCGGGTTGATTTTAAAGTTATCAGGATCTGCACAGTATGCATCAATCACTTTGCGATAAACGCTGACTACTGTAGCTACATAGTGAATAGACTTCATCCGACCTTCAATTTTCAGGCTATCAATTCCTAGCTCTATCATCTTAGGAATTGACTCAATTAAGTTTAAATCTTTTGGACTCATGGCAAAATGTGCATCTTTTTCTTCAAATAAAGCTACTTCCTCATTATCTTTCAACTTAAAGAGATCATAATCCCAACGACAAGATTGACAACAACCACCACGATTTGAGTCACGAGCAGTCATATGATTACTTAAAGTACAACGACCTGAATAGGCAATACACATCGCACCATGGATAAACGCTTCGATTTCAATATCAACCTTTTCTTTCATTTCCTTAATTTCTTCTGCACTAGTCTCACGAGCTAATACAACACGCTCGAGTCCTTCTTCTTTCCAAAACTGAACTGCTTTCCAGTTTGAAAGAGATTGCTGAGTACTTAAATGTACCTCAAGCTTCGGCGCAACCCGACGACATGTTTCGATAATTAATGGATCAGCTACAATGATTCCTGTTACACCTGCATCTTGAAGTCCCATTAAATATTCATCAAGACCGTCAATGTTTTCATTATGTGCAAATATGTTTGTGGTTACATAGATTTTAGCACCATACTTATTGGCAAACTGTACACCCTCTGCCATTTCCTCTAAGGAGAAATTACCTGCATTTGAGCGTAAACCATACTCTTGTCCACCAATAAAAACCGCATCTGCACCATAATGAACAGCGATTTTTAATTTTTCTAAATTACCAGCAGGTGCTAATAATTCTGGTTTTTTCGTAATGACTCGTTTTCCATCAACGATTTCTGAAATTTTATCAATAACTGCAGTCAATTTTTTCACTCCTTTGTTCATTTATAAAAAGATTAATACACTGTTTCTTTAAAGAAAAATCCTGTATCTAAAGGACGGTTTTTCGCCTGTAATTCTTCTATTTCTTCTAATAACGTATCTTTTACCTCTTCATATTCAGCATTATTCTCAACACAAAGATCAATTGCTTTTCGGTATTTTTTTGTTACTTCAATAATATATTCAGGGGTTTGAAGAACTCCATCAATCTTAAATGAGTCCACACCTGCATCAATCATTTCTCCGAGCTCATCAATAATACACATATCATTTGGACTCATAATATGTGTGCCATTCACGTCTTCAAAAATCGGATATTTATTATCTCGTTCTGGATCAAATAGGAACATTGATTCGTTCTGATCACGTTTTTCTATCTTCAATGCTTTACCTTGGTATTCAAAATAATTTCCTAAAAGATTTCGTTTAGATTGGAACATACAGGTCATGCCATGAACTTGTACTTCAATCTCAACTTCTGCATTGTCTTTTATTTCCACAATAGCATCCATACTTAATTCTCTTGCAAGTACAGCGCGTTTTGCACCCTTTTTTCCCCAATAATTACATGTATACCAGTTAGTTGCTGTTGTTTCCGTATTCCAATGGAGCTTTAACTCTGGAGCAACCTCTTTAGCAGCCATTAACACAGCCGGATCACCGAAAATAACAGCGTCTGGCTTGATTTCATTTAGAAAAGATAAATATTTTTCAACCTCTTCTATTGTTTCATTATGAAAAACTGCATTCATTGCAACGTACACTTTTTTATTATGTTTATGAGCAATATTAATTGTTTCTCTCACTTGGTCTTGTGAGAATTCACCTGCAAGTCGAAGACCAAACTTTTGTTCACCAATAACAAATGCATCTGCACCGGCATGAATTAAAGGGAGAATATCTTCTACTTGTTTTGGTGTTACTAATAATTCTGGTTTCTTCATTTTCCAACCACCTCGTTACCTTTCATTTTCTTCTAGTAACAGCAATTCCGTCTCCAACTGGAATGAACGTTGTTTCATAGCCTTCTAACGTAGACAACATCTTGTTATACTCATCTAATTTTCTAACAAGTGTACGTTGTCTTCTTGTGCTCAGTTCTGTACGATCTCTTGCAACGGTTCCTTTAAATAATACATTATCCGTATAAATCATCCCTGTTTTTGACAGCATTGGTTCATATAAATCATAAAACTTCTTATATTTAGCTTTTGTAGCATCTATAAACATAGCATCGAATGGACCATGTTTCTCTATTTCATCAGCTAGTGTTAAGGCATCTCCAAGATAGGTGATAATCCGATTCTCTAGTCCAAGATGTTTAATATTTTGTTGAGCTACTTCAAAGCGTTCTTCATCCATTTCAACACTAATAATCTGTGTTTGTGGCAATTGAAGTGCCATACGGATAGCTGAATACCCGATAGCTGTTCCAATTTCAAAAATTTTTGTTGGCTTTTGCATAGATAAAAGCAACAAAAGTACTTCTATACCTATCTTCTCCATTATCGGAACTTCATGCTCTTGTGCATACTGTTCTATTTCTTTAACAAATTGTGGACTTTCTGGAATTAAGTTCTCCACATACATGATCACGTCATTAGGTAACATGTGGCCCTCCTGCAGATTTAAAGCGCCAACTGAAAACTTGAGGAAGATCAAACCATACCTGCAAGAGTCATATAGCGCTAATGTAAACTAGAGATGATATCAAATCACGAAAAGAAGAGCCCCATACATGAGAACTCTTGTTTTAGCGTTTATAATATTTTCGTTTCAATTAACAACTCGATATATTTTACCACAATAAGAAAGGGAAAGCGAATAGTTAATTCACGATCCCTTTCATTTCCTCTACTGATTTGTAATGTGCTTATTTTTTTCTTTGTTATGCTCATCTAAAGTTTTAGTAAAAATGACGTCTCCTTGCTTTGTAGCAAGAAAATATAAGAAGTCTGTATCTTCTGGATTAAGAGCAGCTACAAATGAAACTTCTCCGGCATTTGCAATTGGTCCTGGAGGTAATCCACGATTTTGATAGGTGTTGTAAGGTGAATCAACCTCTAAATCAGCATATAATACACGATCTTTATGTTCTCCTAATGCATATAACACAGTCGGATCTGTTTGCAACGGCATTTTTATTTCCATTCGATTATAAAATACACTTGATATTTTTTCACGATCAGCTTTTTCTGTTGCCTCTTCTTCAATTAATGAAGCCATTGTAACTAATCTGTGCACACTCATATTTTTTTCCTGTAATTGCGGAATATATTTTGCTACTACTTCACTCATTTTTTGTACCATTGGTTCAAGAACTTCTTCTAATGTTGGTTTTTCTGTATAGTATGGGTAAGTTGCAGGAAATAAATATCCTTCCAAAGCATACTTTATATTCTCTTGATAAATATCATCTGTTAATAAGTCTGGATATTTTGCCTTCATTGAATCAATAAAAGCCTTGTCCGTTAGAGTAGCTAAAACCTCTTTTTCTGTATAAGGTGTATTATTTGCAATAATAGAGGCAATCTCTGTAAGTTGTCTTCCTTCAGATATGGTAATTTGAAAAACAGCTTCATCCATGACTTTTCCTTTTTTAAGTATTGAAATAATATCTGTAATTGTCATTGATTTTGCCAGCTGATAGTCACCAGCCTGAAAACCTGATTCATTTTTAAATTTTATATAATATTTAAAGACTCGATCATCTTTAATAATGCCGCTCTCTTCTAATATTTTTGAAATACTAGAAACAGACGATCCAATCGGTATAGTAACATCAATTGCTGTTTGATCATTAGGATCTATAGGCTGTAATGAAGACTTAATATATAAATATCCGCCACCGATTATCCCTGAAAAAACAATTAGAAGAACGATGAATACTGTTAAAACAATCTTTCTTACAACCTTCGCTTCACTTTGTTTTTCCAGTAACTTTTCGCGGAATGTATCTTTTTTCGAATCATCAGACATGTTGTATCCCCCTCTCATCCCAATTATTATACTACAATGTTCATGATGTTTCGGCAATTTTTTTAAGACAAGGAGAAAATTCATAGTATTAGCACAATGATCCGAAAAAAACACAAAGAAAAAGGGACAAAAGAATGATTCTTTTGTCCCTAACATTTTATTCTTCCTCTTCTTCATCCAGAAACGTATTTAACATTTCTTCAATTAAGTCCCACTCTTCGTCAGTTTCGATTGGTTCTAGTTCACCATCTTCTCCATCCGCATGGGGATTAAAGCTTGATGCATGAATCTCAATCTCTTCGCTGTCATCTTCATCAGCGCCTACTGGATAATATAGTACATAGGATTTTTTGAATTCTTCTGATTCAAACGTAAATAATACCTCGCAAAGTTGTTCATTTCCATTTTCATCAATTACTGTAATTTGTTTTTCACCGTGATCCATTTATTCACCTCATAGTATTGTTTGTTAATTTAGACTATCTAAGTAGCCTTGTAAAATCATAACAGCAGCCATTTTATCAATAACTTGTTTCCTTTTCTTACGACTAACGTCTGCAGAAATGAGCATTCTTTCAGCAGCCATTGTTGTTAATCGTTCATCCCAAAGTACGACTGGAAGACCAAATTTCTTTGTCAAAATATCAGCAAATCGCTGACTTGCTTCAGCTCTTGGTCCTATTGTCCCGTTCATATTTTTGGGCATTCCTAGAACAATCTTTTCTACATTATGCTGCTCAATGATTTCAGTAAGTCGTCCTAATTGATAGTCTCGACTTTCCTCATTTATTTTAATCGTCTCAATTCCCTGGGCTGTCCACCCTAGCTCATCACTTACAGCCACTCCAAGTGTTTTTGAGCCTAAATCTAATCCTAAAATTCGCATATTATGCCTCTCGGTTTTTTTGTAAGTAAGATTTTACTAGCTCCTCAATTAATTCATCTCGCTCAAGTTTGCGAATTAAATTCCGTGCGTCGCGATGACGGGGAATATAGGCAGGATCACCCGAAAGTAAATATCCAACAATTTGATTAATTGGATTATAGCCTTTTTCTTGTAACGCATCGTACACAGTATAAAGAACTTCATTTACATTGGTTTCGACCGTTTCATCAGAAAAATTAAATTTCATTGTTTTATCAAATGAACTCACCGTTCGCACCTCTTTCTCAGATTCATAATCGGAATCTGCTTGTCCAATCTTACCTACATTTTACACTACTTTTCTTAATTATAAAACGGATTCAACCCATTCATCGACAAGTTTTAGCGCTTCTTCCAGTTTTTCTGGTTGTTTTGCACCTGCTTGTGCCATGTCAGGGCGTCCGCCGCCTTTTCCACCACAACGTTCCGCTACTTCTTTGATTAATTTACCAGCATGATATCCTTTATCAACTAAATCCTTTGTAACACCCGCAATCAGATTTACTTTTCCATCTTCAGCTGCTCCGAGAACTACAATAGCTGATTGGAGCTTATTTTTCAAGTCATCCATCATGCCACGCAGGCTGTTCATGTCTTTTGCATTAACTTTTGCAGCTAAAACTGTTATTCCATTTATCGTTTTAGCTTGATCGACGATGCTGCCAGCCTCTAGATTTCCAAGCTTAGTTGTTAATGATTCATTTTCGCGTTGAAGTGCACGGTAATCTTGTAATAAACCACTGATTCTTGAAACAATTTCTTTTGGATTTGCTTTTAGTAGCTCAGCAGCCTCTTTTAATTTCTCATATTGCTCATTCATATATTGATATGCTGCTTTTCCTGTAACAGCTTCAATACGTCTTGTTCCAGCGCCAATACCTGTTTCTGTTACAATTTTGAATAGTCCAATTGAAGATGTATTATCAACATGACATCCTCCACATAGCTCTAAGCTGTAGTCTCCAACTTGAACAACACGAACAATATCTCCGTACTTCTCACCGAATAGTGCCATTGCTCCCATTTCTTTTGCTTCATTTAAAGATTTAAAATCAATATTTACAGCAATACTTTTCCAGATTTGCTCATTTACAATCTGCTCAATTCGTGACAGCTCTTCTTGGCTCACTTGACCAAAATGTGAGAAGTCAAATCGAAGACGATCAACTGTTACTAAAGAACCTGCCTGATTTACATGAGTACCAAGTACATCTTTAAGTGCTTGATGTAATAAATGTGTTGCTGTGTGATTTTTTACAATACCAGTACGATTTTCTTTAGCTACTGAGGCTGTAAATGTATCTCCAGTTTGAAGAGTACCACTTTCTACAATGACATTATGAAGGTTCTGGCCATTAGGAGCTTTTTGAACATCTTTCACTTTGATCATTGCTTTATCACTTGTCAGCGTTCCTTCATCAGCAATTTGTCCGCCACTCTCAGCATAAAATGGTGTTTTATTAAGGATTATTTGCACTTCTTCACCTTCGTGTGCTTCTTGAACAACTTCACCGTTTTTCACAATCACAACAGCTTCTGAATTGTTAACAATTAGCTGATTGTATCCAACAAATTCACTTTCCGTTTTAATTTCTCCAAGCATGCCACCTTGAACCTGCATAGAATCAACCTTTTGCATAGCTGCACGAGCACGTTCGCGTTGTCTGCTCATTTCTTCTTCAAAGCCCTCATGATCAACTTTCATGCCTTCTTCTTCAGCATATTCCTCTGTTAACTCAACAGGGAATCCATACGTATCATAAAGACGGAAAACATCTTCTCCTGGAATTTCATCATTTCCTTTTTCTTTTTGCGTTTTGATTACTTCACTAAGGATGGCTAACCCTTCATTTAATGTTTCATGGAAACGCTCTTCCTCGTTTTTGATAACTTTTTGAATGAACTCTGTTTTTGTTTTTACTTCTGGATAAAAATCAACCATAATTTCAGCAACAACTGGAACAAGCTCGTACATGAATGGACGGTTTATATTAATTTGCTTGGCATAACGTACTGCTCTTCTTAATAGGCGTCGCAATACATATCCACGACCTTCATTAGAAGGGAGAGCACCATCACTTATCGCAAAGCTTACTGTACGAACATGGTCAGCAATAACTTTAAATGAAACATCTTTTTCTTTATCTTTACGATACTGTTCACCTGAAATTTGCTCAGTTGCTTTAATAATTGGAATAAATAAATCTGTATCAAAGTTTGTTTGAACATTTTGAATAACGGAGACCATACGCTCAAGTCCCATTCCTGTATCAATGTTTTTCTTAGGAAGTGGTGTATATGTACCATCAGGGTTGTGGTTAAATTGTGAGAATACCAAGTTCCATACTTCAAGATAACGTTCATTTTCTCCACCAGGATATAACTCTGGATCTTCAGAGTCATTTCCGTAATCTTCACCACGATCATAAAAGATCTCTGTATTCGGTCCACTAGGCCCTTCACCAATATCCCAGAAGTTCCCTTCTAAACGAATGATACGCTCTTCAGGAACACCAATTTTATCCTTCCAAATATCAAATGCTTCGTTGTCCTCAGGGTGAATTGTAACGGATAATTTTTCAGGATCAAAACCAATCCATTTTTCATCTGTTAAGAATTCCCATGCCCATTCAATTGCTTCTACCTTAAAGTAATCCCCAATTGAAAAGTTTCCAAGCATCTCAAAAAATGTATGATGTCTAGCAGTTTTTCCTACGTTTTCAATATCATTTGTTCGAATTGATTTTTGTGCGTTACAAATTCTAGGATTTGCTGGTATTACACGACCATCAAAGTATTTTTTTAATGTCGCAACACCACTGTTAATCCAAAGTAATGTTGGGTCTTCATGTGGAACTAGAGATGCACTAGGTTCCACTGCATGTCCTTTTTCTTTGAAGAAATCTAAAAACATTTGACGTACTTCTGCAGATTGTAAGTGTTTCATATGTATCCTCCTTAAAATTCGGTTTTTATTTGCGAAATTTCTTAACACAAAAAACTCTCGTCTCTGTGTAAAGAATCACCTCTTTGCACAGGGACGAGAGTTAGCTCGCGGTACCACCCTGATTATGGACATAAAAAAGTCCATCACTCTAAAAACCGTAACGTGGTTTTGACGGCAGGTTTTTCTGCACTTAGGAATAGCTTTCAGCTGTCCTTACTTTAGAATTTCTTTCAGCCAGGGAAATTCCTCTCTTTAAAGCGGTCACAACATACTTTTTTCCTTCATTGTTTTTTCATTATTGTACTATCGAGAATTATAGACAAGCGTTATTCAAATGTCAATGTTGTCGTCTAAATTGTGCCAAGTGAACAATAACAACCCTTAAAATGACTACAATAGGCACAGCTAGCATTAATCCTACAACACCAGCTATTTCTCCACCAGCCAATAACGCTAACATAATGACGATTGGATGCATATGAAGGCTTTTCCCCACTATTAAGGGCCCTAGAATATTTCCTTCTATAAATTGCAGCGCAAAGATAATGATCACTACAATAATGAGTGTTTTTGTTGACATTGTAGCAGCAATAATTAAAGCTGGTACCGCTCCAATCACTGGTCCAAAATAAGGAATGATATTTGTCACACCAATTAATAAACCAAGTATTAATGGATATTTCACATGAAAAAACCAAAGAGATAAAAATGCAACTGTTCCAATGATCAAACAAACAAACAGCTGACCACGAATATAGCTTCCTAATGAATGATCTATATCCTTTAGAAATTGAATCGCTTCATTTCTCCATCTTCGCGGGGTAAGATACCAACCAGCTTTTTTTATTTGATCATAATCTTTCAACATATAAAAAACTAAAAACGGGATGATCGCTAGAAGAAGCACATAATCAAATAAGCTCCTTAGACTATTGATCACTCTTTCGATTGTTAATGCAAGCCACTCTTCTGTTTGCTCAAACATCCGTTCAATTCGATCATGTATTCCATCTGGCCAACTGTCTGTTTGATCATGAATTGAATCAATCCATCTGTTATAAGTTGCTTGGAACTGGGGAAAGTTTTCAGATAAATCCCGTAATTGATTAACCAATACAGGTACACCTTTATAAAAACCGTATCCTAGTAAACCAAAAAATAATAAATAAATGATTAAAATTGAAATAGGTCTCGGCATCCCCGTTCGATGTAGTTTTTCAATAACCGGATGCAGTAAATATGTTATAAATGCACTAATAAGAAAAGGGATAAAAATGGCTTTAAACATTAGAAAAAAAGGAGCCCAAATAGAATATAGCTTAAAAAACACAAATACTGTTAACAAGCCTAATAATAAAATGGTAATTCTCAACAACCATTTTATTTGATTGTCTCTCATAGTCACCCTCCTCTTTCTAGTTATTGTGGAGGGTGATTCCGTATTTTATGTACAGAGTTCCATTAAACTTAAAAGAAAAGAGGAGCCGACAAATTCGCCAGCTCCTCTCTTTCATTTAAAACATTTTCATAACACGTTTTCTCATTTTCTTCATAGAACGATTATTCATCATGTTTGTATTACGAGAAAAATGATATGCTGCTGCCCCTACACCCATAGTTATTAATGAGGTTAAAGTTCGATTCAAGACCAATCTCCCCTTTACATGCTTATTGATCGTTCATCTTCAGGAAACAAATCATCAAGTGAGCTTAATGTCCCATCTTCCTCAACTTGATGTGTTAATATTTTTCCCTTTGACACAGAAAGTTCAATAAAGCAACTCCAGCAGTAATATTGATTTACACCGATCTTTCCAAGGTCTTTACTTCTACAATTCGGACATGAAAACAATCTAAGCACACCTCTTTTAATAAAGTTCAATGACGATCGCATCTTTGCTAATCGATAGTGGTTCACCGGAAGCCTTAACCACCTTTTTACCTTCAGCGATGTCAGCAAAAAATCCGTCCGTCAGTTCGTATGCCTCAATTGTGTCCATTTTTTCTGAAAAATATACGTCTTCTAATAATCCAAGCTTTTCCCCTTCTTTAGTGAGAACTGCTTTATTGCAAAGATCATCATAAGTGTTATACATATATTGTTTTTTCATTTCATGTAATGACAGAAGCTTGTCCCTTTCTTCAACCATAACGCCGTTGTCTCCTACTGCATAAATTGATTCAAGAGGAACGAAGCGATTACGCTGAAAAAGGCCCTTGCCGTCCATCATAAGTCCGAATATAAATCCCTTGGAAGATAAGCAAACATTTGTTACATGACCAAGAATGTCTGCACTACTGCTACAATATACTGGAAGTCCCTTTAGCTTCGAAAATGTCCGCAAAGTCATCTCCACCTTTCCGAACATTTTTATATTTCGCCAGCTTCCATAAAGTCATACGGTGTAACGTTTTCCATGCCAATATTTGCATCCTCAAGGGGGAATGGCAATTGTTTTTGTAGTTCGTCAAGTTCTGAATCTTTTATTTGATCCGCTCCAAGCTTTAACATTAAGCTTGTTTGTCTTTCGGAACTTTCATTATTTGAAATTCCCCATTGTAAGGCTTCTAATTCACCACATAAAATAAGAGACCTTTTACTTCTTGTTACTCCTGTATAAATTAAATTTCGTCTTAACATTCGGTAATAGCCTTTAACAATAGGCATAATCACAATTGGAAACTCACTTCCTTGTGATTTATGAATAGAGCAACAAAAGGCATGTGTAAATTGATTAAAATCTTGTTTCGTATACGTTACTTCATTACCATCGAACGAAACTACGATCATATCTTCTTTTTCGGTATTTTCTTTTGCATAAAAAATGGATACAATCTCTCCAATATCTCCATTAAATACGTTGCTATCAGGCTGATTTACGAGCTGAAGCACTTTATCACCATTTCGGTACACAACATCACCGAAATTCAATTCTCTTTTACCAGATGCTTTTGGATTAAAAAGCTCCTGAAGTAATTTATTTAGCTGATCAATACCAGCAGGTCCTCTATACATGGGTGCCAGGATTTGTATATCTTTTGCTGTATATCCCTTTTTCAGTGCACTTTGTATGATTTTACCTATGACTTCTTTCATCTGAGCTTGAGAACACCTAATAAACGAACGATCCGAAGTTGGTGCCGCTATATTTTGTGGAAGTCTACCTTCCTTTATATCGTGGGCAAGTTCAATGATAGAAGATCCCTCTGCCTGACGGTAAATATCTGTCAGACGAACCGTTGGTATCACTTGAGATGCCAATAAATCACGAAGCACTTGACCAGGACCAACTGAAGGAAGCTGATCCTCATCGCCTACCATGATAACCTGAATTTCTTTAGGCAAAGCTTTAAATAATTGGTTAGCAATCCAAATATCAACCATTGAGACTTCATCAATGATCAGAAGTTTGCCTGCAATCGGGTTTTCTTCATCGTGTTCAAACCCATCTGCTCCATTCCATTTTAAAAGACGATGAATCGTAACCGCCGGCATTCCTGTGGCTTCACTCATACGTTTTGCCGCTCTCCCTGTTGGAGCTACAAGTACAATTGGAAAAGTTTCTTCCTTTTTATAATCTTTAGGATCAAGAGAACATCCATGTAAATCTGAATACAATTCTACAATCCCTTTAATAACGGTTGTTTTTCCTGTACCAGGTCCTCCAGTTAGTAGTAACATAGGTGACATTAGCGCCTTCTGAATCGCATCTTTTTGTGTTGGTGCATACTGCACATTCATTCTTTCCTCAAGGTTCCCCAGAGATAATAAAAATTCAGATTCAGGAAATAAATCCTCATATTCTGTTTGATCAAGGATCTTATTAATATTTTTTACCAATCCCTGTTCAGCAAAATAGAGTGATGGAAGGTAAGCACGGTTTTCTTCAACAATCATTTTTCCCTCTTCACCTAGTGCAATGATCTCATTTGCAATATCTGACTCGTGAATGGTTTCTTTTTTAGAGTGATCAAGGAGTTCCTTTGTTTTAACAATTAGCTGCTCCGTTGTAACATAAACATGACCTTCCTGTAGGCAAAGGTGCTCGACATTGTAATGACAAGCTGCTTTAATTCGTTCAGCACTTTTCCCCGATATACCAAGGTGCTCTCCAAGCTCATCCGCACGAACAAAACCAATTCCTTCTACATCCTGTACTAATTGATAAGGATTCTCCTGAATAATGGTTAATGTTTCATCTTGGTAAGTTTGATAAATCTTCATCGCAAGCTGTGGACCAAACCCAAACTGATTTAAGGCAATCATGATTTGCTCAAGACCCTGATGAGAAATTAGTGCATCAACCAATTGTTTTGCCTTATCTTTATTCACCTTAGGAATATCATCCAAAATGGAGGGGTTTTGTAAAATTTTTGAGATAGCGGATTCACCCAATTTTTCAACGATTGCTTCCGCTGTTTTTTTTCCGATACCTTTAAAAAGATCACTTGAAAGATATTGTATAATTCCTTCTTTTGTTTGAGGAATTTCTTTCCGAAAATGCTCGGTTTGAAATTGAAGCCCAAACTTAGGGTGATTTGTAAACGACCCAAAAAAAGTGTAGGTATCATCTTCATGCAGGAGGGGAAAGTAACCAGTAACAGTTATTTCTTTATCTTCTATATCTTCACTCGTTTCATGTACTCTTACTTTTAGCACTGAATAAAGATTTTGTTCATTATGAAAGATAACAACCTTAACTAGTCCTTTGACATAGCGCTCTTTTTCTCCAAATAAATCTGCACTCTCCTGCATTTTTTGCCTCTCCCTTCAGAGAACTTATCTCTCCATATTTCCATTCATAATTTTTAATGCATGTCCTGCCAACATATGGTCCGGCTGGATTTCTAATGCTTTATTCAGCATATCAATTGCTTTTTCACTATTTTCTTTAAAGGCGTATGCTACTCCTATATTATAAAAAGCATCGGCATGTTGCTCGTCTAGTTCGATAACTTCTTCAAATTGCACTAGTGCCTCATCAATTAATTCAAGCTGTGCCAAGCATAAACCATACTGGAATTTTGCATCACTATCATTTTCATTTAACTCTACTGCTCGTTGGAAATAAGGAAGAGCTAAACGGTTTTGACCAAGATTAAATAAACACATTCCTAACATAAAGTGTAAATCACCTTGATCTAAGCCTTTCTTTAATGCTTTTTCATACATATTTTTTGCTTCATCATAGTTTTCTTGATTAAAGTAAACATTTCCTGCTCCATAATAAGCTGTTGCAGAATCTTCATTTATTTCAATTGCTTTTTCATAAAATTTCAATGCCTTTTCAGGTTCATTAACTGCAGAAAGAAGATTGCCAAAGTTAATATAACTAATTGGGTTATTCGGATTTTTCTCAATTGCCTCCGAGAAAAGAGTTGCTGCTTCCTCGAACTCTCCTTTTTGCATTGCTTCAATTCCACGTTGATTAATATCCATCATAATCCTTCCTTTATCTAGTATGTAGTAAATATATAGGATACAGATAAAAAGGGCTGACTCATTGTGTCAACCCCTTCTAGTATCAGAAACATTTATTAAACCAAATTTTTCTCCCTTATCCAACATACCATAATTTTTCACCGTTTTTGAAAACTTCATCGATCGTTCCGCCACCTAAGCATGTATCACCATCATAAAACACTACTGCTTGTCCAGGTGTTACAGCACGAATCGGTTCTTTGAATGTTACCTTAGCGGTTTTGTCATCAATCATCTTGACTGTAACCTCATTATCTTGTTGACGGTAACGGAATTTGGCTGTACAGGTTAAATTCTTTACTTGTTTATCTGAAACCCAGCTCATATTTGTTGCCGTTATGCTATCAGAATATAGTAAGTCATTGTGGAAGCCTTGATCTACATATAACACATTTTTCTTTAGATCTTTACCGACTGCAAACCATGGTTCACCACTTCCACCAATTCCCAAACCATGTCTTTGACCAATTGTATAATACATAAGCCCGTCGTGTTTTCCCTTCACTTCTCCGTCAAGGGTCTTCATCATACCAGGCTGTGCAGGAAGATAGCCACTTAAAAACTCTTTAAAGTTTCTTTCACCGATAAAGCAAATTCCCGTACTATCTTTTTTCGTAGCAGTAGCAAGATTGGCTTTCTTTGCCATTTCACGAACAAGAGGTTTTTCAATATCTCCTAATGGGAACATGACCTTAGACAATTGCTCTTGACCTAGTTGGTTCAAGAAATAGGTTTGATCCTTATTGTCATCAACACCACGCAACATTTTATATTCACCATCTCGATATTCCACTCTTGCATAATGACCTGTTGCTAAGTAATCGGCACCTAGTGACATGGCATGTTCTAAAAATGCCTTGAATTTAATTTCTTTATTACACATTACATCAGGGTTTGGCGTTCTACCTGCTTTATATTCATCCAGGAAATATGTGAATACCTTGTCCCAATACTGCTTTTCGAAATTTACTGCATAATATGGAATACCAATTTGATTACAAACTTCAATCACATCATTATAATCCTCTGTTGCAGTACATACACCATTTTCATCTGTGTCATCCCAGTTTTTCATAAAAATTCCGATAACATCATAACCTTGCTCTTTTAAACGAAGAGCAGCAACAGAAGAGTCAACTCCTCCCGACATTCCTACAACTACTCTTATATCTTTAGGATCTTTTGTCATCCATTATTCACCTCCATGTAACTCTAAGCTGTCACTCTTTTTACAATTTTTGATATTTCATGGGCAGAATATCTAATATCTTCTAAGGATACTCCTAAACCAAAACTAAAGCGAACAGAAGATATGATCCGATCTGAGTCTTTTCCAAACATAGACACTAATACATGAGATGGATCAACAGAACCAGCTGTACAAGCAGAACCACTTGATGCAGCAATACCTGCCAAATCCAAATTCACTAAAAGAGACTCAATTTGAGTTTTCGGAAAGTAAATATTTAGAACGTGAGGTAGACCACTCAATTCTCCATTCACTTCAAATTGTATATCATGTTCTTTAAAAATCGAGATCATTTCCTGCTTATATTTCTTATATTCTTTTCGCTTACCTTCGCGATTGGATGCAGCAATTTCTGCTGCCCGACTGAATCCGCTAATTCCTGCAACATTCTCAGTACCAGCTCGTCGTTTCAACTCCTGTTCGCCACCATATAATGAAGGCTGAAGTTTAATACCGGCTTTAGCATATAAGAATCCAATACCCTTAGGCCCATTGATTTTATGTGCAGATGCAGTTAACAAATCAACACCCAACTCTTGTACGTTAATTTCTTCAATTCCATAAGCTTGAACAGCATCTGTATGAAAATACGCTGGGTATTCCTTTAGAAGTTTTCCTATTTCACGTATTGGCTGAATTGAGCCCACTTCATTATTACCAAACATAATTGAAACAAGCACTGTTTGGTCTGTTAAGTGTTGCTTGAGGTCATCTACAGAAATTAAACCACTTTCGTTAACAGGAAGGTAAGTAATATCGTAACCTATTTTCTCAAGGTATTTACAAGTGTGAAGTACTGCATGATGCTCTATTTCAGTTGTTATAATATGTTTACCGATTTGTTGATTGGCAAGTGCTGTACCGATAATAGCTAAATTATCAGCCTCTGTCCCACCACTTGTAAAAATTAATTCTCCTGGACTTGCGCCAATACTATTTGCAAGAATTCTTCTTGACTCATCAAGAATTCTCCTTGCTTCTCTTCCAAAAGAATGAATACTAGACGGATTACCGAACGTTTCAGTCATTACCTTCATCATTTGATCTGCAACATCAGGGTGAATCGGAGAAGTTGCAGCATGATCTAAATAAACTTTTTTCATTTTCCTACCTCCTTCCTATTAAAAATTTAGTAGCTTAACAAATTTTTAAATATAAAACATATATGGCTCTTGATCTCCGTCTGTATAACTAGCCAAATCTTCAAGCGTTGTGTTATCTAACACTTCTTTTACAGCGTCACGAATTCGTATCCACAGCTGTCTTTTTGCAGGTTCTTCATCCTCTAATACTTCAACAGGGCTTAAAGGCCCTTCAAGAACGCGAATAATATCCCCGGATGTAATATTTGCAGGCTCATCACCTAAAATATAGCCACCATAAGCCCCCCTAATACTTTTTACAAGACGAGCATTTCTTAAAGGTGCGATTAATTGTTCCAAATAGTGCTCTGATAAATCATGAGCCTGTGCAATGCTTTTTAATGAAGTTGGACCTTCACCGTGCTTTCTGGCAAGCTCAATCATAATTGTTAATCCATATCGGCCTTTTGTTGATATTTTCATAATAGTCCCCCTACATACCACGATCTAGTAAACTTGTTTGAAATTGGTTCTTATTAAGTAATTTCATGAATAATAAATTAGTTGTATTCTGACAAAAAGGAATCATAACTCCTGCAACATACCCCAGTGAAATTGTCGCAATCACTGTTCCAATAAAAACAGGACCTCCTAAGAGCCATCCAATGACAAGAACAATTACCTCAATCCACGCTCTAACAAATGTAATAGATTTTCCCGTTTTTTCAACCAGAGCCATCATTAAACTATCTCTTGGACCTGCACCGCATTTAGCAGATATATACAAACCCATTCCATAACATAGTATGACAATTCCCATCACCAACATAATCATTTTACCTAAAAATGATTCAGGAGTTTTTAGAACAGGAAGAAAGATAAACAAGTCAATAAATATTCCAATTGTAAACATATTGATAAAAGCTCCTACCTGCGGAAGCTTTCGCGTTAATAATGATGCAGATAGTAAAACGAGACCACCAATAATAATTGTCCATGAACCTATTGATAACCCTAACTGTTTATATAGCCCGATGTGTAAAACATCCCAAGCTGAAACACCTAAGTCAGCTTTAATTGTTAAAACAATCCCAAATGACATAATCAACAATCCTATAAAAAAGATTGACCATTTTAACAGAAGCTCAAGAGTATTTCTTGTATAAGATTTCAATGAAGGGTCCCCCTATATAGTCATAAACCCTTTACTGTGTAAGCAAGTGTTCAATTCATTAACTTTTTCCATTAGCCATTATAGCATAGATGGTGATATTAGACACTAAAACCGACTATATCGCTAGGACATGATTAATCTAACATGAAAAGTATTATTGATTATTCTTCTTAAACTGCTCAAGCTTGTAATAAATGGCTGATAATCTCTTTTCCTCACCAGCTTCCATTGGTTCGTAATATTTAGTTCCTTTTAAGTTACTTGGAAGGTATTCTTGCTGCACCCATCCGCCGAACGTTCCAATTGGGTGATCATGTGGGTATTTGTATCCAACATGTCCTAACACTTTTGAGCCAGCATAATGGCCATCTCTTAAATGCATTGGGATTTCCCCCACTTTACCTGTTCGAACATCCGCGATGGCCATATCCAAAGCTTTATATGCGGAATTCGATTTAGAAGATAAACACATCTCAACAACCGCAACTGATAAAGGAATACGTGCCTCGGGAAGACCTAACCGCTCACTTGCAATGACAGCAGACAAAACATTGTTACCAACAGATGTATTTGCCAATCCTATATCTTCATAGGCAATCACCACTAGCCTTCTATTTACGGCTACAAGATCCCCTGTCTCAAGTAAATGAGCCAAATAGTATAAAGCTGCATCTACATCGCTACCACGAATACTTTTTTGTAGGCTTGAAAGCAGATTATAAAAGTGAGTTCCCTTTTTATCACCATAAACACCTGTATTACCTGTCAGATCGTTAATAATAGAATCCTCCACTATATAGGTATCTCCTTCTTTAGTGGACGAGTAAACAATTGATTCTAATAAGGTTAAAGATTTTCTTGCATCTCCATTAGCACCATAAGCAATTTTTTTCACTTGCTCCTCGGATATTTGGATACTCATCATCCCTAAGCCATTTTTTTCATCTTTTAACGCCCGTTGAAGTAGCACTTCAATATCATCAACAGTTAATCTTGTTAATTGCTTAATTTGTCCGCATCGGCTTCGTATCGCTGGATTTACATCATGAAATGGGTTTTCCGTTGTTGCACCAATTAAGATAATGTCACCTCGTTCTACATGAGGTAGTAAATAATCTTGTTGAGCCTTATTAAAACGATGAATTTCATCCAGAAACAAGATAACTTTTCCTGTTAAACGAGTCTCCTCAACAACAGCTTCTACATCTTTCTTTCCTGCTGTTGTCGCGTTTAACGCTATAAAAGGTATGCTAGTCGTACCTGCAATAGCAAAAGCTATTGACGTTTTTCCAACCCCTGGCTCTCCGTACAATAACATGGATGGAACATATCCGTTTTTGATCATTTTATATAAACTTGTTTTTTCACCAATGATATCTTTTTGTCCTACGACCTCATCAATTGTTTTCGGTCTCATTCGAAAAGCAAGTGGCTCTCCATTCACTTTAAAACCCCCAGTACAATTCTACCTATAATTATATATGGAATCTTGATGTAAAGAAATAAAAGGAGCTTACCGTCCAAGCACTCCTAAGAATGAAATATGAATCTATGAACTCGAATAAGTATGAGTTTCTAGGAAATGATAAGGTTACGAACGAACATGTTAAAACGAGTAACTCGAAGGAGGTTATCGTGAAAAATAGACATGATGCGTGGACCCACGAAGAAGATATGCTTCTAGCAAAAACGGTAGTAAATCATATAAAGGATGGCAGTACACAAACTGCCGCTTTTAATGAGATCTCGGACAAGATAAACCGGACACCTGCTGCATGCAGCTATCGTTGGAATGCAGAGGTTCGAAAAGAATATGTGAATGATATTGAATTAGCAAAAAAGAAACATAAAGAAAATAAACGCAAATTAAATCAACACAACAATAAAAATACAAGCAAAAAGCCAAAAGAAGACCCTAACATTTTGGAGAGAGCAAAAACGATGCAAACTCAAAGTGAGTTTATTAATATCAATGACTGTATTATTTATCTAAATCAATTAAATAACATGCCCGAAAGCAATTCTTCACTGAAAGAAGAAAATAACCATTTACAAAAAGAAAAACAAGCGTTATATAAAAAAAATAAAGAGCTAGTGGACAGATATAAAAAACTAACAGAGCGGAAACATAAATTAGAAGAAGAATATAAAGTGCTGATGGTTTTAATTCAACATGCACAAAATACATCGGAAGAAGAGCTAAAAAAGGAATACTATCATTAACAGCTAAGAGGCTGCTTGAATGCAGCCTCTTAGCTTTGTTTTTCATCTTTCACTCTTGTAATTTTAATATCCTTCAAAAGTTCTGTAATAACATGACCACCCATGATTAACCCTGCCACAGAAGGGACGAACGCATTTGAAGATGGAGGCATTTTAGCCTTTCTTATCGGCGCAGCATCATTTCCAACTTCTTTACGAACTTCCTCCCGAATTACGATCGGGCTTTCGTCTGAGAAGACAACTTTAATGCCTTTTTTAATTCCTTCTTTACGTAAACGAGTTCGAATAACTTTTGCAATTGGATCTGTATGTGTTTTAGAAATGTCAGCAATTTGAAATCGAGTTGGATCCGTTTTATTTGCAGCACCCATACTTGAAATCACGGGTATATTACGCTTCAAACATTCTTTCATTAAATGAATCTTGTAAGAAATGGTATCTGAAGCATCAATCACATAATCCAAGTTTTGATCAAAAAATTGCTCATACGTTTCTTCTGTATAAAACATTTTTAGAGAAATAACTTCACATTCCGGATTAATATCCTTAATACGTGCAGCCATTAAATCTACTTTAGGTTGTCCAACAGTTGATACTAACGCGTGAATTTGACGATTCACATTTGTAATATCAACATCGTCTTTGTCAACTAATACAAGTCTGCCTACACCTGACCTTGCAAGAGCCTCGGCTGAAAAGGAACCTACACCACCAATTCCTAATACAGCTACCGTACTATTTTTTAGAATATTTAATCCTTCCTTACCAATCGCCAGTTCATTACGTGAAAATTGATGTAGCAACTAACTCACTCCAATTATTAACCTATTTCGTTATCTTGCATAATGACAGTATTTTTACCTGAAAACGAATATAACATACATCGATAGAAAAGCAAGCGTTTTTTGTTTTTTAATCCTATATAAAAAGGGTCACCCTTGTGGAATGACCCTTTCGCTTTGATATGTAGTATAGTCCCAATCGTGCCGTCGCCATTTCCCTCGTTTTGATCCCGCACTCAGCAGGTGGGTGCTTTATTTCAGAGTTTGTAAGTCCTCAATCCGAGGTAGAGGCATGTACTCTGTCTGAAAACTCAAGCTCCCGTATAAACAATGTTAGGTCAAAACTAGGTGTACAACGAACACATCAGGACTTTGTGTTATAGAGATAATATCATAAGCAAATTTTCATTTCAAGATCTTGACAATTAGTCACGCAGTTCAAGATTTAATTCTTCGAGCTGCGCTTCGCTAACAGTGCTTGGTGCGTTTGTTAATAAATCACTTGCACTAGCTGTTTTAGGGAAAGCAATCGTATCGCGAAGATTTGTGCGCCCAGCTAAAAGCATAACTAATCTGTCTAATCCAAGTGCAATACCACCATGTGGAGGTGTTCCATATTCAAAAGCTTCTAATAAGAAACCAAACTGCTCTTTTGCTTCTTCTTCTGAGAATCCTAAAAGCTTAAACATTTTCTCTTGAACATCTTTTTCGAATATACGAATAGATCCGCCACCTAGTTCGTAGCCGTTCAGAACAATATCATACGCTTGTGCTTTCATATTACCTGGGTCTGTGTCAAAAAGATCTATGTCTTCACGAGCAGGCATTGTAAATGGATGGTGAGCTGCATAATAACGTTTAGTTGCTTCATCATATTCTAATAACGGCCAATCTACTACCCATAGGAAATTAAACTTGCTTTCATCGATCAGTTGTAAGTCTTTTCCTAGCTTTGAACGAAGAGCACCTAATGAATCTGCCACCACTGACTTCTTATCTGCAACGAATACAAGTAGATCTCCAATAGTTGCTTCAAGTGTTTGCAATAAACCTTTTTGTTCTTCCTCTGTGAAGAATTTAATAATCGGTCCTTTTAAGCCGTCTTCTTCAACTTTTAACCAAGCTAATCCTTTTGCTCCATAAGGTGCAACGAACTCTGCTAATGCATCCATATCTTTTCTAGAGTATTTCTCAGCAGCACCTTTTACATTAATTGACTTAACTTGACCACCGTTAGCTACAACCGTGTTAAACACCTTTAATCCACTATCTTTAACGATTTCACTAACATCGACAAGCTCTAAACCAAATCGTGTATCCGGCTTATCCGAACCGTAACGTCCCATCGCTTCATCATACGTCATTCTTGGAAGTGGTAACTCAATGTCAACGTTTTTCGTTTCTTTCATGATTCTAGCCATCATTTGCTCTGTCATTGACATAATATCGTCCTGACTCATAAATGAAGCTTCAATATCTATTTGAGTAAACTCTGGCTGACGGTCAGCACGTAAATCTTCATCACGGAAGCAGCGAGCAATTTGATAGTATTTATCAAAACCTGAAACCATTAGTAATTGCTTAAAAATTTGAGGTGATTGTGGTAATGCATAAAATTCACCTTCATGCACGCGGCTAGGTACTAAATAATCGCGTGCTCCTTCAGGAGTACTTTTTGTTAAAATTGGTGTTTCAATATCTAAAAAGCCATTATCATCTAAAAAGCTTCTCATCGATTTTGTCACATTATGACGCATTTGAATGGTATTCAACAATGCTGGTCTTCTTAAATCTAAATAACGATATTTTAAACGAACATCCTCTGAAACTTCTTCTGATTTATCTTCAATTATAAATGGCGGGTTTTTAGCTGCATTGATAATTGTTACTTTTTCAACAATAACCTCAATTGTACCAGTTGATACATTTGGATTAATTGTTTCCTCATCACGGCTTACAACCTTACCTGTTATATCTAACACGTACTCACTACGAACTCGCTCTGCAATCGCTAACGCTTCCGGTGAAACCTCCGGGTTAAAAACAACCTGTACTACGCCAGTACGGTCACGTAGGTCGATAAAAATAACTCCTCCCAGATCACGTCTTTTAGCAACCCAACCTTTTAATACAACTTCTTCTCCAATTGCTGACTCTGGAACTTCACCACAATAATATGTTCGGCCAAACATGTAATCCCTCTCCTTTATACCTTAGATGTTAAATATGTTATAACTTCTTCTATTGAAACTTCTTCTTGAGTGCCTGTTTCCATATTTTTAACGGCAATCACATTTCTTTCAAGCTCATCATCACCTAGTACCGCAACATATTTTGCTTGATGACGGTCAGCAGATTTAAATTGAGCCTTCATTTTTTTATCTTCATAATCTTTTTCTGCAATAAGACCTGCATTTCTCATTTCATAAAGTAAGGAAACGGCACGATCTTTAGCCTGATCCCCCATAGTAACTAAATAACAGTCAATAGATGAGGTAATTGGAAGTTCAATTTTTTCTGCTTCAAGCGCCGCTAATAAACGCTCAATGCTCAAAGCAAAACCAATTCCAGGTGTTTCAGGCCCTCCTATGTCTTGAGCCAATCCATTATAGCGCCCACCACCACATAGAGTGGTAATAGCACCAAAGCCCTCTGCATTACTCATAATCTCAAAAGCGGTATGGTTATAATAATCTAACCCTCTTACTAGTCCAGGATCTACTTCAAATGAGATACCATTTGCACCTAAATAATCTTGAACTTTTTGGAAATACTTCTTAGAATCATCGTTTAAAAATTCTAAAATGGATGGAGCTGTTTCCATTAATTCATGGTCACGATCTTTTTTACAATCTAAGATCCGTAATGGATTTTGCTTCAGACGCGTCTGGCAATCAGAACAAAACTCTTCAATTCTAGGTTCAAAGTGAGCTATTAGTGCTTCACGATGGGCTTTACGACTTTCTGCATCACCTAAGCTATTAATTACTAGCTTTAAGCTCTTTAATCCAAGTGTTTGGTATAAATCCATTGCTAAAGAAATTACTTCTGCATCAATTGCAGGATCATTACTTCCTAATGCTTCTACACCAAATTGGACAAATTGACGAAATCGTCCAGTTTGTGGTCGTTCATATCTAAACATAGGTCCGATATAATAAAGCTTAGTTGGCTGTGATGGATTCGCATAAAGCTTTTTTTCTACAAACGATCTTACAGTTGAAGCTGTTCCCTCAGGTCGAAGAGTAATACTTCTTCCTTTACGATCCAAAAAGGTATACATTTCCTTTTGAACAATATCGGTACTCTCTCCAACACCTCTTGCAAACAGCTCCGTATGTTCAAATATTGGTGTGCGAATCTCCTTATACTGATATCTGTTACATAAATCTCTAGCAGTATTCTCAACAAACTGCCATTTCTCAACTTCTCCAGGTAAAATATCCTGAGTTCCTCTAGGAATCTGGAATGACATAATACTTTCTCCTCCTAATACGAAATGCGGAAGGCACCCGTTTAACGGCGACAAGCATAAGACGAGTAGGAATAGAAGGTTGCCCTTTACCTTCAATTCCTACTTGGCTTATGACCTCGAGGCAGCCAAAAACGCAACGTCCTGTTGACTGCACCTGCACGTCCTGTGCTTCGCCGGTGGCGCCTGTAGCTAGACATTAAAACTTTTTTCAAAAGAACACCACAAATTTTTTACAACAAAAAAACTCCCGTCCTACATCATGTAGGGACGAGAGTTATACCCGTGGTTCCACCCTAGTTGAAGCTGTCTAATGACCTCTTCCACTCAATCAGTTAACGCCTGTATACGTCCTGCCCCTACTAAACGAATGTTTTTCAGAGAGAAACCTAAGGAGTGTTCTTCAATAAGTCATCATGTAGAAATGCTTTCAGCCCCGGACATTTCCTCTCTTGTCATGTGTATTCTTATTTACTGTTCTCCCTCAATGGTTCATAAAAATATGTATGTTTCATTGATAAGATTCTATCGAATTTTATCTTATCATACGTATCTTTGCTGTACATTGTCAAGAACGATTTAAATGTTTTTTTAAATTTTTTACCTCGCGTAATGAAATTCCAAACTCTGAGGCAAGTTCAAAGGAGCTTTCATTTTGTTCTTTTGTCATAAAATCATGAAAATCGATTCCAAAAACATCACGTCGTGAATGCATTAATTCACCTTTATCACTATTTCTCATTTTTAACACACCTCTTTTCAGAAAGGATCAAATTTATAATTCCCTTTTTGGAAGAATTTATTTCAGATTTTAAAGGATCATGAAGATCAGCAGAGAATGAATAATTTGGTAGACCTTTAAAAGGAGGACTTTCTCTTGATTCGCAAAAACCGAACCAACATGATTTGTTTCATACTTTTATTTACAGCTTTTTTATTGAATTCTTCTGTTATAAAGGCCGAAAACAAACAAGTGATCATAAATGTAGAACAAAACTATGTTAGAAGTGGAGCTGGTCTTACCTATTCAGTTATTGCCAAAGTTAAAAAGGGACAAACATTTAATGTGTTAGAAAAGAAGAGGAACTGGATTAAAATTAAACTTTCCCCAACTTCTTCAGGATGGATCCCAAGTTGGTTTACTATAAAAGAAAATTCTGATTCCAAACTTGCTAATAAAAAAACGACTCATTATGAAGTCATATCACTCGCATCTGGACTTAGAATTCGTTCAGGTCCTGGATTATCTTTTGATATGATTGGAAGCTTTGAATATGGAAAAACAGCAATATATCTTGACAAAAGCGGTGAGTGGACACAAATACTCTATTCGGGTAAAACAGGTTGGGTATCCAACAGTTACATAGAGAAAACGAATAGGGCGTCAACAAGAATGGCAAAGGGAATTGTTACAGCTCCTATTTTGAGTATTAGAGATAAAGGAACTTTCTCAGGTAAGGTTCTATCATCAGTACCAAAAAACACAGAGGTGATGATTCTTCAAGAAAAAAACAATTGGTATAAAATATCTTTTAAAAATGAAACTGGCTGGGTTGCAGGATGGTTTATCAAAAAAACAGCAGATACCCAATTCGATACAGATTTAAGCAAGTCTGATCAAACCGTAAAAATTATGTTCGATGGAACCAATATCCGTTCAGGGTCTTCTACGAATAGCACGATTGTGAAAAGAGTCAATTTAGGAGATACATTTCAAATTCTTCAAACAGATGGAGATTGGTATAAGGTTGCCCTTAATGACAAAAAAAGTGGATATGTTGCCGGGTGGGTTGTTGAAACGAGTGGTGTAACTGATCCAATAAGAAGACCAGGTGCCGCACAATATGTTAAAGGTAAAACAATTGTTATAGACCCTGGTCATGGGGGCCAAGATGGTGGAGCAGTTGGCAATGGGGGGACGTTAGAGAAAAATCTTACCCTTACAACAGCAAAGCTAGTATATGATAAGCTGAAATCAGCTGGAGCAAATGTGTTTATCACAAGATCAACAGACACATACATTAGCTTAAATTCAAGAGTCAGTACATCTCATTATCGAAATGCAGAAGCGTTTATAAGTCTTCACTATGACAGTGCTGTTGACCCAAATGCGTCAGGTACTTCAGCCTACTTCTATCATTCACTTAAGGATGCACCATTAGCCTTCAGGCTTAACAAAGAGCTAACTCAACAAACAAGGCTTAATGATCGTGGCGTCAAATTTGGGAATTTCCATGTTCTTAGAGAAAACCATTCACCCGCAGTCCTATTAGAGCTTGGATTTTTAAGTAATCGAACTGAAGAATTAACGATAAATAGTGCCAGTTATCAAGAACATGCTTCACAAGGAATCTTTAATGGAATTGCGTACTACTTCAAATAAAGTACACTTGAAAAACAAAAAGGTTAGTTTCCCAACAACTAGTTGGAGAAACTAACCTTTATTTACTCTCAATAATTAATGTAACAGGACCATCATTTGTAAACTGAACATCCATCATAGCACCAAATGTTCCAGTTTCAACATGCAGCCCCTTATCTTTTAACTTTTGATTAAACATTTCATATAAATTGTTTGCATAATCCGGCTTTGCTGCATTCATGTAATTAGGACGTCTCCCTTTTCGGCAATCACCATATAAAGTGAATTGTGAAACAGAAAGTACTTCACCTTCTATATCAAGCAAAGAATAATTCATTTTTCCTGATTCATCTTCAAAAATTCTCAAATGAGCAATTTTTTCTGCTAAGTACTCAGCATCTGTCTCAGTGTCGTCATGTGTAATTCCTACAAGCACCATTACACCTGCTTTTATATTTCCAACTACGTCTCCTTCGACTGTTACTTGAGCATCCTTAGCTCGTTGAACAACTACCTTCACAATAAAACCTACCTTAATTCATCATTCTTCGAACCGAATAAATATCCGGTATTTGTTTAATTCTTTCAACTACCTTTTGCAAGTGATTAATATTTGAGATAGAAATAGCCATATTAATTGTCGCAACTTTATTTCGATCAGATTTACCTGCAACTGACGAAATATTCGTTTTTGTCTCATTCACAGCTTGAAGAACTTCATTTAATAAACCACGACGATCATATCCAAGTATTTCAATTTCAACATTGTATTCCTTACGACTTGATAAGGGCTGATTTTCCCATTCAACATCAATTAATCGCTCTTTAGCATCTTCTGTATGCACATTTGTACAGTCAGATCGGTGAACAGATACTCCTCTACCCTTTGTAATAAATCCAACAATGTCATCCCCTGGAACTGGATTACAGCATTTTGAAAGGCGAATTAATAGATTATCAATACCCTTAACTTGTACACCTGCATCACGCTTACGGGAAGATGTAGAAGGAACTTGTTTTACTTCATTCATTACTTCCTGAATATTCTTTTCCTGTTCCTCTTGGTCACGTTTTTTACGCCATTTTTCTGTTAAGCGGTTGGCTACCTGCAACGCTGTTACACCATTATATCCAACAGCTGCATACATATCTTCTTCATTTGAAAAGTTAAACTTTTCGGCTACCCGTTGCAAATTATCAGATGTCATGACTTCTTTTATATCGAAATCAAGATTTTTGATTTCTTTCTCAACCATTTCTTTTCCTTTTTCAACGTTTTCTTCTCGACGTTGCTTTTTAAAGAATTGGCGGATTTTATTTTTTGCTTGTGATGTTTGTGCAAGCTTTAACCAATCTTGGCTTGGACCATACGAATGCTTAGACGTTAGGATTTCAATGATGTCACCAGTTTTTAATTTATAATCAAGCGTAACCATCTTGCCATTTATTTTCGCACCTATTGTCTTATTCCCAATTTCGGAATGAATTCGATAGGCAAAATCAATTGGGACGGAACCAGATGGTAATTCAATTACATCTCCTTTAGGAGTGAAAATAAAGACCATATCTGAGAAAAGATCAATTTTTAATGACTCCATAAACTCTTCTGCATTCGTCACATCATTTTGAAATTCTAGTATTTCTCTAAACCATGATAGTTTTTTCTCTAATGTTGTTTTCTCATCAATATCTTTTCCTTCTTTGTAAGCCCAATGTGCAGCGATTCCATATTCGGCAATCTGATGCATCTCAAATGTTCTAATTTGAACTTCAAGGGGATCTCCTTTAGGTCCAATAACCGTTGTGTGAAGAGATTGGTACATATTAGGCTTTGGCATTGCAATATAATCCTTAAAGCGTCCAGGCATAGGTTTCCAGCAAGTGTGAATAATACCGAGGACAGCATAACAATCTTTAATGCTATTCACAACAATTCGGACTGCCAAAAGATCATAGATTTCATTAAATTGTTTATTCTGAAGAACCATTTTACGATAAATACTGTAAATATGTTTCGGTCTTCCAGAAAATTCCGCTTCAATATTTACTTCGTCTACACGCTCACGTACTTCATCAATTACTTGATCTAGATACTCTAACCGCTCCTGACGTTTCTTTTTCATTAGATTTACGATTCGATAATATTGCTGTGGATTTAAGTATCTAAGCGATGTATCTTCAAGCTCCCATTTGATTTTTGAAATCCCTAATCTATGAGCTAGAGGAGCAAAAATCTCAAGTGTCTCATTTGAGATACGTCTTTGCTTTTCTTGTGGCAAATGCTTTAACGTTCTCATGTTATGAAGACGGTCTGCTAGTTTGATGAGAATAACCCGGATGTCCTGAGCCATTGCAACAAACATTTTACGATGGTTTTCTGCTTGCTGTTCTTCTTTTGATTTATATTTTATTTTTCCTAGTTTTGTAACACCATCGACGAGCATTGCCACTTCATCATTAAATTCATTGCGCAAATCCTCAAGAGTGACCTCTGTATCCTCCACAACATCATGTAAGAAGCCACCAGCAATTGTTGATGGATCCATCTCTAAATCTACCAATATCCCCGCGACTTGAATAGGATGGATAATATATGGCTCTCCCGATTTACGGAATTGTTCTCTATGTGCTTCTTCAGCAAAATCATAGGCACGTTGAATAAAAGCGGTATCTTCGACTGATAAATATCGCTGTGCCTTTTGAATTACTTGCTCAGAAGATAATACTTGTTCATTAGACATGGAATCACCTTTTTGTATTGAAACTTTGATAAACCTCTAAATAAGGAACTGCGCGAAAAATCTGATTTATTCATGTGAAAATCGAGGTGACGAAAAAATTTCATCAATACGATTAGAAAATTTACTATATTGTAACTATTATCAATAAAAAAAGTGGAGATGTAAAGAGGTACATACTATTTTTTACCTACTCCAATTACTGGATATGTTCCTACTTGAGGAATGATAAGGACCATCTTACAGAAAGTTTGCAAAAAAAGCACCCTTCAGAGTGCTCTTAAGAACAAAGGGGACAGAGTTACCTTATTAACTCTTATCCCCTATCATTTATTTTAGTTCATTAAAATTTCATTAATGTTAATACATCATAGCCATCTAATAATTTACGGCCATCTAAATAAGATAACTCAATTAGAAAAGCAATCCCCGCAACAATACCACCAAGCTCTTCAACAAGTTTAATGGTCGCTTCAATTGTTCCTCCTGTTGCTAATAAATCATCTGTAATTAAAACACGTTGTCCTGGCTTGATCGCATCTTTATGAATAGTTAATACATCTTTCCCATATTCAAGACCATATTCAACACGAACTACTTCACGAGGTAATTTACCCTCTTTACGAACAGGGGCAAAACCTACTCCTAGTGAATAAGCAACAGGGCAACCAATAATAAAGCCACGTGCTTCAGGACCAACAACAAGATCAATATGCTTTTCACGAGCATATTCAACAATTTGGTCTGTCGCATATCTATACGCATCCCCATTATCCATTAATGTTGTAATATCCTTGAATTGAATTCCTGGTTTCGGATAATCAGGTACGACTGTTACGAATTGCTTTAAATCCATTTTTTCTTTGTCCTCCTTATACACCTACAGGCGCATCTAATGGAAATCTTTCTTCAAACCACTGCTTAAGCTGCATGTAAGATGTATATAATAACGTTTTTTCTAGTTCTATTCTCATTTGTTTTTGGGCATATGTTTTCGATTCTGTTAAATCTCGTTTTCGAGTTGAAGAATTTGTCGAAATAACACCATTTTCTATTGTAACAAATTCTAGTTCAAAAAACACCTGTGACATGAACTCAATTGTTTCTTTTGTCCAACCCTTATGAGCAGCTAGTTGTTCACCTTGCTCTTGAAGCTTAAAAGAGCCTTTCTTTAAAAGAAATCCATAATACCATTTAAAGTGTTCTCTTGTCGGAATCGTTGAAAAAAAGTGATCTGAATCTTGTTGAAATACCGAGTAAATTCTTGCAGGCTTTCCTTCAGAAAAAAGTGCATCAAAAGAATCTAGTGATGATGGAATATCCATTAAAATAACATGTTTATTTTGAACAGATAGATTTATGGCATCTTGTTTTGTTTTTAAAAACATAGCTTTTTGTTCGAAGCCTATACTCTTCACATAATCATGCGTTTTTTCCTGAAAAGTAACAATTATACTTTTATCTATAGTTGCTACTGAACTTACAAGCTTGTCCACATTTCTTGTTCCTCTAAAATCAAACAGCTGCCACTCATCAACCTTAATGTCTTGTAACATGATTTGTGGTTTGCGAAGATTATTCCACTCATTAATAGATAGTTCCCCAATTGCTGATAAAGTAACAGAGGGTGAAAGTTCATCATGGATATACCCCATACCAAACCCAACGCAATCAAGCTGATAATCTTCTTGAGAAAAAACCAACTTTAGATGATTTTGTTCAGCACCAATTTTCCGAACATTTGCTAATGTAACATTTTCAATTTGAATAACAGGTTTAGGATTGTTCATTCCAAAGGGTGAAAGAAGCTGCATTTCTTCTATTGAATTAACTGAAATATCTTCTAAATTACAGCTTACATCCACTTTTGTTACCGGTATAAAATCATTTTCTGTTAATATGTTTTGTGCCTTTTCAACAAGTCTTTCTCTTAGTAAATCAACATCATCCAGATTTAGTGTCATACCTGCTGCCATTGGGTGCCCACCAAAATGAGGAAGAATATCGCGACATGTTGATAGATTTTCAAACAAATCAAAGCCAACGATACTTCGAGCTGATCCTTTTGCAATTCCTTTTTCTCTATCAATGCTTAAAACAATTGTTGGACGATAAAAACGATCTACAAGCCTTGATGCAACTATACCAACCACACCTGGATTCCAGCCTTCTCTAGCAATAACTAGAACTGGATGATCCTCGATCGGAAAACGAGTTTCAACCTCCTCAATTGCTTCTTCTGTCATTGTGCTAACAAGTTTCTGACGTTCTTTGTTAAGAGAATCAATTTCCTCTGCAATAGCTGCAGCTTCCTCTTCATCTTCAGAAAGAAGAAGATCCACTGCGGGGTCAGCTGATTGTAAACGACCAACTGCATTAATTCGCGGCCCCAGTGCAAAACCTATCGTATCCTCATTTATTTCATCCATCTTGACATTGGCAATTTTCAACAATGCTTTTAGTCCAACACGTTTTGTTGTTTTTAACTGATTTATACCTTTTTTAGCTATTAATCTATTTTCATCATGAAGTGCTACTAAATCTGCAATTGTTCCTATTGCTGCTACTTCTAATAAATCAGTTGGAACGTCACCAAGCAGAGCATGACTTAATTTAAAGGCAACTCCAACCCCAGCAAGCTCTTTAAAAGGATAGGTACACCCTGGTTGTTTTGGATGGATAATCGCAATTGCTTCTGGAAGGATCGGACCTGGCTCATGGTGGTCAGTAATAATCACGTCTATCCCTAATTCTTTTGCCACTTGAGCTTCATGAACTGCTGCAATTCCTGTATCAACTGTAATGATTAAAGAAAAACCCTTTTCATGTGCATGTCTAAAAGCAGCTTCATTTGGTCCATATCCCTCGGTAAATCGATTTGGAATATAGAAATCTACGTTTGCACCCAGTGTACGTAAAGCTGTTAATAATACAGTTGTACTGCTTACTCCATCAGCATCATAATCTCCATAAACTAATATATGCTCATTTTGTTCTATCGCCGTTTTTATTCGGTGGACAGCCTTGTCCATATCTTTTAGAAGAAACGGATCATGAAAAGATTGTTTTTCAATTTCCAAGAATTCACGTGCTTCTTCTACTGAATGTATGCCTCTATTTACAAGTAAAGATGCGACTAACGGTGTAATGGATAAGTTATCAATTAGTGTCCCAATTAAGGTTTCATCAGATGATTGAACCATCCATCTTGTTTTTGCCTTTAACATAGTTTCACCCCTCAACCATCCCACGTATTGTCAAAACTTCT
>NZ_NUMC01000074.1:0-14970 GCF_002577655.1 Bacillus sp. AFS040349
AAGCGAGCAGAGAAAATGGGTCCCGATAGTGGGGGAATCGGGACAGAAAATAGAGAGAGCAGTCAAGTTGTGTCTAGATAGTGGGGGAATCGGGACAGAAACCAAAGCGAGCAGAGAAAATGGGTCCCGATAGTAGATGAATCGAGACAGAAACCAGAGCAAGCAGAGAAAATGGGTCCCGATAGTAGGTGAATCGAGACAGAAAGCAGAGCGGGAAGGATCAAACTTGTGTCTCGAAACAGTGTCTAAATCCAGAAAACACATCCCTCACCAGCAAGATCTTGTACAAATTCTTCCTTAATTTGAACTGATTTCTCTTTTCTTTCAAATTGTCTAACGTTACAAACCCACTGAGTAGCATACAAGTAACCTCATAACCGAATTCAAGAGAAAATTCCCCAAAAAAACCACTTTTATAACGATTCTCTTCATTATATACTTAGAAAAAACACAAAGGGGAAACGTAGATGAATTATACATACAAAGTCCACGATAACATTGATGTAACTGAGCTTTCACAAGTTTTTAAAGCTTCCGGAATACGAAGACCTGTTGATGATTTAGACCGACTACAAAAAATGATCGAAATGGCAGATATTGTCATAACAGCACGAGCAGACAATAAAGTTATTGGCGTGGCGAGAGCGATTACAGATTTTAGTTATTGCTGTTATCTATCAGATCTAGCAGTCGATAAGAATCATCAAAAAGCTGGAATAGGTAAGAACCTTATACAACTATTACAAGACGAAATAGGAGAAGAGGTGTCACTTTTATTGCTTTCTGCTCCTGAAGCAATGGAATATTATCCAAAAATCGGATTTACATCAATAAATAATGGGTTTAGTATCCCAAGAAAAAAATAATATATGAAATACGTTGAAAAAGGCAGACAATAGTCTGTCTTTTTTATTTTTAATTTCATAATACGTCTCAAGCCGTAGATGATTTTACACCTCAGGTCATTTAACGCTTCCACTTTTTGTTATTAAAATAATGACTGTAGTAACTAACTTGATATGACAAATTTTACCTATGATTAGGAAGGAGTTAAGAGATTCACCCGTACTTAGCCAAAAAAACAAGAAAAAGGAGTTTTATATTATGTCTTGGTTTACAAAATGGTCATTTAAAAACAAAGCAGCTGTTTTCTTAATGTCTACATTGATTTTAGTGATGGGAGTTTTAAGTTATTTTCGATTACCAATGGAGTTTTTACCTTCAGCAGATCAGCCGTTCATCTCAGTAGTAACGATGGGGAACGGGGTGGATGCAAAAACGATGGAAGATCAAGTTACTACCCCGATAGAAAATGCGATGGACGGAGTGAATGGTAAAAGAAATGTTTTTTCAACTACTGGTGATGGCTATTCGTCCGTGGATATTCATCTAGAATCTAAAATTGACAAGAAGGAAGCCAAACGTGAAATCGAGGAAGCATTGGCGAATGTTCAATTACCTCAGAACGTCATGAAACCCAATATTGTCCAGCTTAATACATCAATGATTCCAGTATCATACATTGCTCTAACATTTGACAAAGGAATCAATCCAGAAACCATTCAATATGCACAAGATGAAATAGTTCCTTATTTTAAAAACATTGATGGTGTAGCAGATATTCAAACAAACGGTATTATCCCTTCTTTTGTATCCGTTGAATTAGATGAGAAAAAGATGGCAGAAAAGCAGGTATCTATTGAGAGTATTATGACGCTGCTTCAGGGACAGAATGTTTCAGCGTCCATAGCTGAGAATACAGTTGATGGAAAAGCATCAAATATTAAAGTGATTGGTGACGTTAATACAATTGAAAAACTAGAAAATACAGAGGTTATCCCAGGCGCTGCTTTAAAAGATATAGCAGAAATTAAAATAGAAAAACAAGATAATAATCTTACAAAAGTAAATGGTTCTGATGCTTTAACCTTTGTTATTACAAAAGACAGTCAATCGAATGCTGTAACAATCAGTAAAGAGGCTGAGAAAGTATCAGAAGAAATTAACGAGAAATACAATCAGTTAGAAACAACCGTGGTTTTAGCATCAGCAGATATGGTTGAATCATCTGTTCACAGTATGATTAAAGAAGTTTTATTAGGTGCACTTTTTGCTACTATTGTTATTATGATCTTTTTACGTAACTTACGCTCAACATTAATTACAATCGTATCGATTCCATTGTCATTAGGTTTTACACTGTTTCTACTAGCACAATCAGGTGTAACATTAAATATTTTAACACTTGGTGGAGTAGCTGTTGCGGTAGGCCGTTTAGTAGATGATAGTATTGTTGTTATAGAAAACATCTTTAGAAGAGCTCAAACTGAGAAGTTTTCAGTCAAGATGGTCATAGATGCAACGAAAGAAGTAGGATCTGCAATCACTTCATCGACGTTAACAACAGTTGCTGTCTTTTTACCGATGGGATTAATAGGAGGCAGCTTACAAGATTTCCTATTACCATTCGCCTTAACAATCACTTATTCATTACTAGCATCCCTAATCGTTGCTTTAACTATTGTTCCGGTTATGAGTGCAGGATTATTAAAAAATGCAAAAATGATAGAGCACAAACCTTCTGTAAAGTTTACTAGATTTTTAACTTGGTCACTGAATCATAAATGGGTTGTTCTTTTAACATCATTTATTTTATTCGCAGGGTCAATTGGGGGATATATGTTACTTCCTAAAGGCTCTGTAGATAAAACAAAAGCAGATTATGTTTATGTTTCGTTAAAATATCCTAATGAAACACCAATAGAAAAAGTAAAAGAAGAGTCATCAAAGCTTGAAGAATTTGTGATGGAACAAGATGAGCTTGAAAATGTTTATTTGCAACTTGGCAACTCTGCAGATTCTGCAAAATATGGTGAGGTAGGAGATCCCACTCAAACTCAGATTATGGCAATTCTTAAAGAAGATGCAGATATGCAGGCATTCATAGACAAGGTGAACACACAGAAAGAAGAATATAAAGATGCTACATTAGAAGTAACTGAAGCATCTATGATGAGTGGCGGTTCTACATCAATTACCGTAGATGTAATTGGTGAGGATGTTAAGGAATTAACAGATCTTTCAGAAACAATCACAGCAGAAATTAACGGTATTGACGGAGTTGAAAAGGTTTCATCAAACCAAGAAGAAACAAAAACAGTTTATTCCTTTGTTGTTAATCCTAGCTTAGCTAAGGCCGATCAAATCGCACAACAAGCATCTGTTATGCTCAATCAAACACCGCTTGGCACAATTGAAGTAAATGATCAACAAACAATGGTAATGCTTGAGCCAGTTTACACACCTGACACGGAAAAAGACTTATCTGAAGTTCCGATTATGACAGCAAACGGAATGACAACTATTTCGAAGGTTGCCCAGCTTCAACAAACTGAAGAGCCTACTAGCACATTCCATAAAGATGGTGAGCAATATGTGAGGGTAACAGCTAATGTAAATCCTGAAAAACTTTCAGAAATTTCTACTGAAGTAAATAGTAAGATTTTTGGAGATAAAGAAACAGAAGGAATAGACATTCCAGATGATATTGACGTGTTTGTTGGCGGGGCTAGTGCAGACCAAGCAAGTGACTTTAATGACTTATTTATGACAATGCTCGCTTCCATTGGAATTGTGTTCTTAATCATGGTGATTACGTTTAAAACAATCCGTGCACCGATTGCTATTCTGTTCTCACTTCCACTAGCTGCAATTGGTGCAATTCTAGGAATTATGATTAGTGGTATTTCCGTTGATGTAACAGCATTACTTGGGGCACTTATGTTAATCGGAATTGTTGTAACAAATGCGATCGTCCTACTTGATCGAGTGAAGCAAAATGAGAAAACGATGATTATTCGTGATGCAGTAGTTGAAGCTGCAACCATTCGTATGAGACCAATCATTATGACAGCAGTAGCTACTATTTCAGCTATGCTACCACTACTATTTAAAGAAGCAGAGTCAGGAAACTTAGTTTCTGCAAGTCTTGCCATTGTAGTAATTGGGGGACTAAGTGTAGCTACACTCTTAACTCTTGTAGTGATTCCAGTTGTTTATGAGCTTCTTTATTTTAGAAAATCAAAAAAGCAAAGAAATCAAGTTAAGAAGCAAGAAGATACAATTGCAGTTTAATAAAAATTAGAAAAAACGCTGGTAGCTTTGTATTTCAAGTCACCAGCGTTTTTCTGTTTATAAATAGTTACTAATCAACTTTACTTTCCATAAATATCTTCTTTAGCTAAGTAGCCATCCTTCACAACAGTTGAATCAATTGTCTCCTTCGTTACGGCAGTAGGCTCTAATAAAATCGTAGGAACTTCTATTTTATTATTATTAATGGTAGTATCCGTTTTTGGATTTTCTCCTTTAGCAACCTTAAACGCCATTTCCGCTGCCTGGGTCGCAATCACATTAATCGGTTTGTAAACAGTCATCGTTTGAGTGCCTTCAACAATACGTTTAATACCGTTTAATTCAGCATCCTGTCCTGAAACGGGGATTTTGCCTGCTAGCCCGACAGCTTCTAGTGCTGAAATAACTCCACCTGCAGTTCCATCATTTGCAGCAACCACTGCATTTACTTGATTACTTGATTTATTTAATGCTTCTTTCATATTTTGTTCAGCAACTTTCGGATCCCATCCATCTGTATACTGATCTGCTATTAAGGTAATGTCACCCTTATCAATTAATGGCTGTAGAACTGACATAGCGCCTTTTCTAAACAAAATAGCATTATTATCTGTTTCTGCACCACCAATATACGCAAACTTCCCTTTTGAGGTGTTCTTTACAATTTCGGTTGCTTGTAAAACACCTACTTTTTCATTATCAAAGGAAATATAGTAATCTAGGTTACTCTTAGTAATAAGTCGATCATAGGAAATGACTTTTATATTATTTTCATGAGCAAGTTCCACAATCTTTGCCGCTTCTTCTGCATTATGTGGGACAACAACTAGAACATCAACGCCTTCTTCAATTAACAATTGAGCTTGTTTTAGTTGAACAGCATCATGACCATTGGCTGCAAGAGTTTTTACTTGTCCACCTAATGACTTAATATGTTCCTCGAATAATTGCTTATCTTTGTACCATCTTTCTTCTTCAAGAGTATCTAATAAAAATCCAACGTAAGGGACATTGTCATTTGTAATAAGTTTACCTGCTGTTTTTGTTGATGTTGCTTTTTCTGTTGACGAGCAGGCTGTAGTTATGAGTACAACAAAACAAAGGAGTAGACTTAAGCTTGTTTTTTTGTAGTATCTAAGCACCTTGTGACCTCCATCTTTTAGTTTGACTTAAACCTTAAATTTACCAATCATCTCATTCATTCGAATAACCATTTTTGATAGCGTGCTTGCACTTGTTGAAATAGTATCAATTGATTGCGTTTGTTCGAAGATAGCAGCAGAGATTTCCTCTGACCCTGCAGCTGATTCTTCAGATATGGCTGCAATTTGTTCAACGGATTGATTGATTTCTTGACTTGTTTGTTCAAAATAATGAAAAGCTGATGAGATATTTTTTACACGATTTGTCATATCGTAAACTTTTTCCTTAATATCTGAGAAGTACTTACCTGTTACTTCAATTTGTTCCGTTCCTTCATTTACCTTTTGAAACCCACTATTTAGTTCATTTGATATTGATGTTGTCTCTTCTTTAATACTAGTAACAATAGAAGTAATGTTTTCAATTGAAGCTGTTACTTCGTTTGCTAGTTTCTTAACTTCTGAGGCTACAACAGCGAAGCCTTTCCCGCTTTCTCCAGCTCTTGCTGCTTCAATTGAGGCATTAAGTGCGAGAAGATTTGTTTGCTCTGCAATTGATTTAATGACTGTAACAAGCTCTGTGATTGATTCCGTTTTTAATTCAAGATTTTTCACTTTCTCAACTGATCGTTCAACGATCATATGAATAAGCTTCATTTGCTCTAAAGAACTCTTCATCTGCTGATCACCGTTAACGGATACTGTTAACATGTCATCGGAAAACTGCACCAATTTGCTTCCGTCCTGATTCATTTCAATTAAACGATTACTGAATTCCTTAATATGCTCAGAGATATCTGATACTTCGTTTGCTTGGTTGTTAACACCTGAGGCTAATTCATCAATTGTATTTGCCACCTGTGTGCTGCCTTGTTTTAGTTCTGAGGCAGATTCAGCAAACGCGGAACTTTGATGATCAACATCTGAAGCGATATGAGAAACTTCTAAGATCATTTCTCTTAAACGACTACCCATGTGATTAATTGCTTGAGACAGCTTTCCAATTTCATCATTTCCATCATTCGTTAGAGGTTCAAACGTTAGGTTACCACCGGCAATTTCTTCACTTGTTAAAACCAATTGATTTAAATGTGATGAAATTTTTCTGCTAATGAAAATGAGTAAGATAGTTGAAACGATAATCGCTACGGCGACTGAGATCATTAATAATTTGATCGTAGTAGATATGGCATTTTGTGATTCTGTTAAAGAAGCTTTGTTAGATTCTGTTGCGATTGTTTTTAACTGTTCGCTTAATTCACTAGTTTCATTTTTTAATGAGCTAGCATCTCCTTGTAGCTTGTTAAATTCTTCTGAATTAATTTGTTGGACATTCGGTACAATCGTACTAAAGAAATATTCATCTAATTTATGGTTGTTTTCGATGATTTTATTAAAAATGTCAATTTGTTCTTTGTTTGTTAATTGAGCTTTTAACTTTTTAGCAATGTCTACAAATGTTCGGCTGTCTTCTAAATAATTCATTAGTCTTTCTTCATCAGCAAGAAGTAGATACTCTGGAATTTGACTGTACTTTTCATGATAAAGAGAAGCCAAGTCTGAACTATATAAAGCTATTTCATTTTTTGCTAATGAATGGTCAATTGTTTGACTTGTTTTATTAAGCAATCCGTACGTAATAAAAATTGAAACTAGAAAGGTAACGATGACAACTAAAAATATGTAAAAGTACTTGCCTCCAATCTTGGTGTTTTTCCATCTAAGATGATTGAACAAAGAAATCCCCCCAAAAAATGTTTTATATTAGATTTTATCGACAGTATTCTACAATTGTTTATAGGAATAGAGTACTACAGACAGTTATGCGTAAGTTTAAGTGTAACCATGATAATTCTCCTAGAAAAGAGAGAAAATATTAAAATATTATGAAAAATTTGGTCGAAATATAGTATAATTGAAAGCGAATACATAATTGTTAGAAAAAGATTAGGAATTTTGTCTTTGTAATAAATTTTGCATGTCTTTTCCTAACAATTTAAATTTAAGAAGGGGGGAGAAAGAGATGATGGAACGAATAAAGAGTAGAATAAAGCGGACGTCATCAAGAGAAGAAGCTTCCAAGAAAAAGAGAAAGAGTGTAATAAAAACGCCTCATTTTTTGAATGGGATGACACTTAAATCAAGAATTATCATGTTTTTGCTTTTATTTACGATTATTCCTAGTTTGATCATTGGAAACGTTGTTTACTTTGTATCGAAGAATACAATTGAAGATAAAGTTTCTACTATGAATGAAGATATTAGTGTACAGGTAACAAAAAATGTGAATAACTCATTAAAAGAGATTGAAAATTTAACGTTAGTGCCTTTTTCAAATTTAGAGCTAATGGAAAAATTTGAATCAGTAGAAGGATTAACAGATTATGAGAAGTTCCTTTTGCATAAAGATGCGGTAGTCTTTTTTCTAAGCATTACTTCAACTAATAACAATGCAAAAGCCATGTTTTTTATTAATGAGGAAAAAACGATCTTTGGAGACGAGGGTCATGCAAAAGATACTAATATTGAAAGTATAAATTCTACTCTTTCGGAAGAAGTTCAAAATCTATCAAGAGGTGTACTTTGGAAGTCAGGTATAGATGGTAATTACGAAAACGTATATTTATTTCGTAAGTATAACCGCACGGGAACTCTAATCCTTGTTGCTAATGGAACACTTTTTGAAAAGGTGTTTGAAAGTGACCTTGATGTCTCTTCGAGAGAAATAACGATCTTCAACGAAGATGGTATGGTGATTTCAAGTAATAAAGAAGAATTAATCGGAACAAAATTTGAAGATCATAAAAATGCACAAGACAATTTAATTTCTATTAAAGAAACCGAAAATGGCTGGAATGTAGCAGTATCCACTTCTAAATCTTATTTAATGAAAGAAATTCAAAACGTACTTTATTTGGTATATATCATTATTTTTGCGTTTGTCTTATTATCTGTTTTTGTTAGTATCTTTTTAGCTAGAAGCATGATTAAACCAATTAATCGAATCGTCGAGATTATGAAGGAAGCTGAAAAGGGAGACCTTACCCATCGTGCGGATTATTTATATAAAAACGAAGTAGGTCAGCTTGGAACGAGCTTTAACAATATGATTGATAATATAACGATCATGATTGAAGAAAATAAAAAGGTTTCTGCTTATGCTGTTAACCGTGCGAATGATCTAAAACGTATCGCTTCAGAATCTGCATCCGCCTCAGAACAAATTGCAACAGCAATTGATGAAGTGGCCAGAGGAGCGGTTAGTCAGGTTGATTATTCAGAGAAAACCAATCGTGAAATGAAGGAGCTATCTAGTGAAATTAACGAGGTAGCCGGAAATATGGTTAAAGTATCATCGATTACTGAAACAACGAAAAAGTTAAGTAGTCAGTCAATCGAAACGATTAAAGAATTAACAAAAAAGAGTGAAGAAATGGGCACAAACATTGGTCAGGTTGACACAACAATGGACAAATTAAATGTTGAAATTGCTCAGATTAAGGATATTGTAGAAATGATTAAGAGCGTAAGTGAAGAAACCAATCTACTCTCACTAAACGCAAGTATTGAGGCTGCAAGAGCAGGGGCAGCAGGTAGAGGTTTTGCTGTAGTAGCTGAGGAAATCCGTAAGCTTGCTGATCAAACGAAAAGTTCTTCTTTACGAATTGAAACCGTTATTACTAGTATTTTAAGTCAGACGAAACAATCAGTTGAGCTTGTCAAAACGACTATTGCTTTATTCAAAGAGCAATCCACTTCCATCCATGATACTCAACAAGCATTTGAAAATATATTATCTGGTACTGACTCAATCATAAATGAAATTGATTATATTGAAGAGTCAATCGGTAAAATTAATAATAATAAAGAAAAAGTTGAAAAGGCAATCAGTGAAATGGTCGTGGTAGCTGAGGAATCTTCTGCGACAACGGAGGAAGTAACAGCTACGACAGAAGAACAGGCAGCTGCAGCTGAAGAATTGGGCGATCTTGCTTCCTCATTATCCAAAACGATTCACGAGCTTGAGAACACGATCCATAAATTTAAAGTGGGAGAAGCAAAGGAAGAATACTAGTCAAATGCCTAGATCACTTTTAGACGTTTTACATAAGGTATTAAGGTAAATCATCTGGAGGTGAACTCGGAATGAGTGGTACAGTAGGATATGGCGGCGGCTTTGCTTTACTAGTCGTTTTATTTATTCTTTTAATTATTGTTGGAGCTGGTGGCTTCGCTGGTGGATACGGCGCAGGTTATGGTGCAGGTTATCCAGGTTATGGATATGGCTGGTACTAATTAATGGAAAGGGGCTAATAGGGCCCCTTTTTTCTGTACCTTTTAGCTTTACGCTATAGAAAATACCTTATTCTAAACCGGCAGCTATTCGTATTTTTTCTTGATGGTATGGATCCACCTTACCATCTTTATGTCTTGTGGAGTCTTTAAAATGAATATCAAAATGCCCATTAATGCCATTATTTCGAACATAGTCTACATCATGGGGATAAAAGCTCATACTTGCAGCAATTTAACGGCCGTCAATTTCAACGATAACAGCCCGTGTGGACCAGCTAAAGCCTCCCCATATACTTTTGGCCATATTTGTATCAGTTGTTGTTAGTGTTTCACTGTCAGCATGATTGGCTCCAACTGTGCGCTGCACTTTAAAAGATTTGCCTGTTTGAAAATCAATGACCGTTGCTACCTTCCCAATAGGAAAAACATATTGTGCCTCTGTCCACCACGTTAGAAATTCTCCATGATGTTCACTAACTGTTTTTTGCACTGCAATTTGATGTACAGGAATTTTTAGTTTTTGCCCGATCGATAATCTACTTGATGTTGTTAGATTATTTGCTCTTAAAAGCTCTGCTTGAGGTATGCCGTATTTTACACTAAGGTCCCAAATATTATCACCTGACTGCACAGTATGTGTACGATAAGTAAGGGAGTTTTCGGTTGTTGCAGAAGCGGCCCCGTTCGTGCTGTTTATGGTAAGAACTTGACCAACAGATATATTTGTACTAGTTAATTGATTTATTTTCATCATTTCTTCTGTTGTAGTACCATGCTCTTTGGCAATTTCAGAAAGAGTATCACCATTTTTTACTACATATGTCTTCTTTGTTGGCTGCTTTTTTAATTGTAGTGTTTGCCCTAAGTAAATCGTGTCAGAAGTTAAGTTGTTGTTTTCTTTAATAGATGAGACTGATAGGCCAAATGCTTTTGCGATACCAGAAAGAGTGTCACCAGCAACAACCTTATAGGAAACAGGAATTGTTTTACTTTCTACAGCTGTTTTAGCTTCACTTGATGACGGAATTACTAGCATTTGTCCAAGATAAATGGTATCTGTGGATAAAGAATTTTGTTTTTTTATATCCTCCACGCTAGTATTAAATCTTTTTGCAAGAACAGATAAGCTATCACCACTCATAACAGTATATTTTGTTAATTCCTGCGATGGTTGGGTTGTTGTTACTGATGGAGACTCAGTTACTTTTCAAGGTATATTCAATGTTTGTCCCACTCTGATTATGTTAGTTGTTAAAGAATTAACTTCTTTTAAAGATGAGACAGTTGTTTGAAACCTATTAGCTATTACTGACAAAGAATCACCTGACTGAACTGTGTAGGTGCTCGTTTCTGGCTGAGTGGTTGTAGACGTTGGAGCAGTTGATACTGTACTTGCTACAGGAACATATAAAGATTGTCCAAGGTAGATTACGTCTGAAGTTAGGCTGTTAAGTTGTTTAATTCGATCACTTGTTGTTCCAAATTGCTTGGCCAGTACCGAAAGTGAATCACCTGATTTTACATCATATTTTAGTAACGGAATGTTTAATACTTGTCCAACTTTGATGGTATCACTTGTTAATTGATTAAATAATCTTATTTCATTCGTTGTTAGTCGGTATTTTTTTGCTATAAGACTTAATGAGTCACCACTTTTAACGGAGTACGTTAAAGTATTTAACAAGGTTTGATCTTGGGATGCAGCTTTAACTGTTGTTTTAGATTGTGTTATAGATGTAAAGGAGAACATCCCTATAAGGATTCCGCCTGCAACGATTTTAATTGCATTAATTTTAAAATTAGGAAACCTTTGCTGGGCATACTGACCGATTTCATCTTGATATGTTGATGTACCCGTTGTTCCCAACTCATTTGCAAACTCTGTATCAAAGTCCGAAACATATAGTGTAAGGATAACACCGTCACTTTGTTTCTCAATTCCATATTTATGTAAAAAATTCATAGAAACACACCTCCCTTTATAGTATGGAAAAGGAAAAATTTCTTTATCCATAAAACAAGCAATGTTAAGAAAGCAATGTTAAGAAATTGTCAAACTTAAAAGACCTTATTTTTCTTAAGGACATGTATAATGGAACTATGTTTAGAAAATGGAGTTGAGAGAATGTTTCATACCTCTTTAGGGTTACTACGTTTAACAGCAATTTTGGAAGGGATTTCATATTTGGTTCTTTTACTCATTGCTATGCCTTTAAAATATTTCTTAGACTTCCCATTTGCAGTTTCGTTAGTAGGCGCAGTCCATGGATTTCTATTTATTGCTTACCTGCTTATGGTGGCAATCGTGAAGTTTAGGAAAAAGTGGTCCATACTATGGGCATTGTGGGCTGTGTTGTTGGCCTTTATCCCATTCGGAACGTTTTATTTAGATAAGCAGTTACAAACAAAAAAATAGTACATAAAATAAGGCTGGCACAAACGGTGTCGGCCTTTTAATATAGACTTTTACTAAATGATTAACTTAATGATTTGTATAGTCCCTGGGGGTATAATAGAATAAGATATATAAGGAGGAGATTGGATGAGCTCAGAGAATGATTTTCAACATTCGTGTCATCTTAATGAACAAAGGAACAGTCATCACTCAGAGAAAGTAAAGAAAAATTTAGTTACTCGTTTAAACCGTATTGAAGGACAAATTAGAGGCATCAAGGCTCTAATTGAAAAAGATACTTATTGTGATGATGTGATTACTCAGATTTCTGCAACTCAGTCGGCATTAAATAGTGTTGGGAGATTGCTATTAGAAGGCCACTTACGTACATGTGTTGTTGAAAAAATTCAAAATGGTGACGAGGAAATTATTGATGAGTTGCTAGTCACAGTTGGAAGGTTAATGAAAAAATAAGGAGTGTTTTTAAGATGAAAACTGTCACACTTAAAGTAGAAGGAATGTCTTGTCAACATTGTGTAAATGCTGTAGAAGGCAGTTTAGGTAAATTAGAAGGTGTGTCTACTGTAAAAGTGGAATTGGATAAAGGTACAGTAAATATTGATTTTGATCCGGAAAAAGTAACGAAAGATAAGATGAAGGATGCTATTGAGGATCAGGGGTATGATGTACTGTAATTGTAAAAAGCAAAGGGGCCTGTCGATAGCGTCCCCTGTCACTATTACTCACTTTTTTGTTCAATGCTTCTTTGGCTTTAAGAAATTCTTATTCAACTTCAATAGAGCTGCTTTTTTCATATAGGTCAGTCTTTTCTGATAAGTAATCATGTGTTGCTGCTACTGCTTCTAGATGTAAGACCTTGTCTTCTGTTCTAGCAAATTCGTTCGAAATATTCTTAGACTGAAAGGGATAGACTTTACTATGATGAGGATAGCGGCACCTTAATTTAAATGGAACGTGGGGAAAATATTATGATTGAAACATATATTCATCAACTGGATATAGCTTATCTATCATCTTTTTCAACGAAGATTGAAAAAAGTTGGGGCTATCTTTTTTATAATGAAAATCAACCAACCTATTATGATGCGAATCATGCAAATCTTTCTTCATATGAAGGTAATACAGAAGAGATCATAAATGAAGTCATTGATTTTTATCAGCGCAAGAACATTATTCCAAGATTTTATTTAACACATTATGAAAAGCAGGAAGCATTTTTAACATCATTAAAAGATAAAGGTTTTAGATTTGAGGAATTTGAGAGTCCCATTCAATTATGGCAGAGAAATGTTGAGATTGCTGTTGATCCAAAAGTGACGATTGAAAAGGTAACAACAGAAAATATGCAAGCTGCGATAGAGATCGAGTGCCAAATTCCAGAGTTAGGTGGCAGTATTCGAGAAAAAGCCTTTAAAGAGGAGTTTGCACAAGAGAGCTATTCACATTATTTATTAAAATATGATGGAGTTCCTTGCTCAACAGCTTGTGTATTTTTTCATGAACAAAATGCTAGGCTAGAGAGTGTGGCTACATTGAAAGAATACCGTGGAAAAGGTCTAATTGGTCAGCTTATTCATTATATCCAGGAAGAAGTAAACAAGAAAAATGTTGAACGTTTTTGGGTTTTTCCAATAAACGAACAAGTAGAGAAAGTTTATGAAAAATCAGGTTTTGAGACAATCTTGAAGATAAAAGTTGGTCATGCATTCCTAGGTGGAAAAAGCGTAGAAGAAGTTCGAAAAGGGCTTTAATCGAAAAACCTTATATTGACAATTCGCTTTAGATTCTGATATTTTATAAGTAATTATATTTTAGGAGATGTGTTTTGTGAGGGTTTCTGTTCTTAACTAATCGAAGTAAATACTTCATCTACATGTAAATGCTTTTAAAAACTTTTCGAATTGAAAGGTTTATTTAAGTGTATCCATGTGGACAGTTAAGAACAAAAACGGTATGTACACAATTTACGATCTCTTAGCATAGTGCTCGTGGATAAATCCGTGCTTGTTTAAGTACGGATTTTTATGTTTACAAAAAAACAAATGGCATTAAGTCATTTGTTCTTAAGTGTAGACTCCCAGGCCATGCAGAGGTTTTAAGAGGTGATGAACAACCATTGTTCATCACCTCTTTTTTTATTTTAATTCAAAAAATGAATATAACGGAGGTTCAAACCATTGAACAACAAGACATTTGAAGTTTTAGAATTTAACAAAGTCTTAGAACTACTAAGTGATTTTGCTATGAGTGAAAAAGCCAAGATAAGAGCTAGAGAACTAACACCGATTACCGATGAAGGAAAAATAAAAAGATGGTTAAACGAAACAACCGAAGCTTGCACCATTATTGAAAAATCATCGAGTATTCCTGTTCATTCCCTCCATGGTGTTGAACAAATCATCACACTAGCTGATAAAGGATATATGCCAACTCCAGAGCAATTTGAATTTTTAGGAGCTTTTTTAGACAGTGTGAAGAAAATCAAAAGGTTTATGATAAAGCAGGAATACCATGCACCCACAATAAGCTCTTATGCCTATTCTTTGTATGAACTGTCTGATTTGGTTGATGAAATTTCACGTTGTATAAGAAACAATCAAGTAGATGACTATGCCAGCAGGTCATTAACAAAGATCAGAGGTAAGATCATCACAATTGAAGAAAAGATTAAAACAAAACTAACGCAAATCATGAAATCTTTTTCAACATATCTTCAGGAACAAGTTGTAAGTGTAAGGAATGGACGGTATGTTGTCCCGGTGAAAAATGAATACAAGCGGAAGTTTTCTGGAGCTATAGTAGATCAATCTTCAAGTGGGCAAACCGTTTTTATGGAGCCGCATGATTTAAATAAGCTTCAAGATGAGCTTGGCTATTTAAAAGTAGAAGAAGAGGTGGAGGTTCAAAAGATTTTGGGCCACTTAACAGATCTTACTGCCTCATACAAACAAGAACTCCTAATTAAGGTAGTGTCAAAAGATT
>NZ_NUMC01000075.1:0-17607 GCF_002577655.1 Bacillus sp. AFS040349
TTATTTTCACAGAAAAAAGAGTGCTAAATTTTCATTTAGCACTCTTTTTGGTTTATCGACGTTTATTACGGTTACGTAAGAAGGTTGGAATATCAAGCGTTTCTTCAGGTTGTTGTGTATTAGTACGAGTCGGTGCTTCTTGTACCGGTTCCTCTCGAAGACTCTCACGTTTTGGTGGAACTTTTGTTAACGTATTACCGTTATTAAATTGACGAGTATTCTGTTGTTTTAAAGGACTAATTTCTTGTTCTGTAAAACCAGTTGCAATAACTGTAACAATTATTTCATCCTTTAGGTTTTCATTAATAACAGAACCAAAAATCATGTTTACATCTTGATCAGAAGCAGTAGCTACAATATCAGCTGCCTCTTGTACCTCATATAAACTTAAATTCATTCCACCAGTAATGTTCATAAGAACACCCTGAGCACCGTCAATTGATTTTTCTAATAGTGGACTGGAAATAGCTTTCTTAGCAGCTTCTGCAGCACGATTTTCTCCAGTGGCTACACCAATTCCCATTAAAGCAGATCCTCTATTTGACATAATCGTCTTTACATCTGCAAAGTCAAGGTTTATTAATCCTGGGGTAGCGATTAAGTCAGAAATACCTTGAACCCCTTGACGAAGAACATTATCTGCTTCTCTAAACGCTTCAAGCATAGGTGTATTTTTATCAACAATTTCAAGTAAACGGTCATTTGGAATCACAATAAGTGTATCCACTGACTCTTTCATTGAAGAAATACCGCCAGCTGCTTGCATTTGACGTTTACGTCCTTCAAATGTAAACGGTCTAGTAACAACACCGACTGTAAGAGCACCTAAATCTTTAGCAATTTGTGCAATAACAGGTGCTGCTCCAGTTCCAGTTCCGCCGCCCATTCCAGCCGTAACGAATACCATGTCAGCTCCTCTTAATGCTTCTTCAATTTGCTCTCTACTTTCTTCAGCAGCTTTTTTCCCTACCTCAGGGTTAGCACCAGCACCTAGTCCTCTTGTAAGCTTCGATCCAATCTGCATTTTCACTTCTGCTTTAGATAAGTTTAATGCTTGTGCATCCGTGTTAACTGCAATAAATTCTACACCTTGTACGCCGTGCTCTATCATTCGATTAACAGCGTTATTACCACCGCCACCAACTCCAATTACTTTGATGGTAGCCAAGCCGTCAATATTCGTATCAAACTCCAACATGCAAAATCCTCCTAATCCATCAAATGACTTCTAATAGATGTAAACTATTCAAAGAAGTAGCCAAAAAATTTCTTCACTTTATTTACCTTTTTTTCTTCTTGTTGTTGCTGAGGTTTTGTACGTTGCTGTTGCGGTTCCTTTGTTGCTGCTACTTCTACAGCATCAACAGTAACGTTTGAACCTATTTTTCTACCTTGAATTTTCGCATTCTTATATGCAAATTGAATCAAGCCTACACCCGTCATATATTGAGGTTCTCTGACACCAATATAATCCGGACTTGCAATTCTTACACTATTCTGAAGAACAACTTGTCCTAATTCAAGTACTCCAGGCATTCTAACTGTACCCCCGGTTAGAACAAAGCCGCCAGGTAATTCTCCAATTCCTAATCTTCTTAGCTCATGTAAGATAAGCTCATATAACTCTTCTAAACGAGCTTCGATAATGTCCGCAACTTCTAATTGGTTAAAAGTTCTTTTCTGATCTGATCCTATAACTGCTGCTTCAAAAATTTCATCCTCTGAAGCATGATCATAAAAGGCATGTCCATATTTTAGCTTTATACGTTCCGCTTCATCGGTAGTTGTACGAAGACCTATAGACAAATCTTTCGTAATGTGCTCACCACCGATAGGCAAGACAGTAGATGCAATCAGGTGATTTTGTTCAAACACTGCAATTGTAGTGGAGCCCCCACCGATTTCAACTAGTGCAACACCCAAGTTTTTCTCATCTTTTGATAATGCAACAGATCCTGCAGCTAGAGGTTGTAAACAGATATCAGTTATTTCAAGGCCTGCACGCTCTACACAACGCAATAAATTATGTAAGATCGTTTTAGATCCAGTAATAATGGTACCTTCCATTTCCAAACGAACCCCAAGCATTCCTCTTGGATCATTGATTTCATCTAGTCCATCTACAATAAATTGTCTTGGAATAACATCGATTATTTCTCGTTCAGGTGGAATTGAGATAACTTGAGCAGCTTCAATAACTCGTCTTACATCTTCATTTGATATTTCTCTATTCTCACTCGAAACAGCTACAACTCCGTGGCAATTCTGTAATTGCACATGATTTCCTGTAACACCTACTACCACTCTCGTTAAGGAGATTCCAACCATTCTCTCGGCCTGCTCAACCGCTTTTTTTATAGAATGAACTGTTTCGTCTATATCAACTATAGACCCTTTTCTTAATCCTTCTGATTTTACATTTCCTACACCAATAATGTTTAAAGCATCATTCGTCATTTCACCAATAATTACTTTAACACTGGATGTACCGATGTCAAGACTTACAAATAGTTCATTGCTGTTCATTCTAAGGCACCTCCCCATCTATCACTTTCTATTCTATTCTTTGCAGAACAACATGACAATGAATCTAGTTTTACAGGTTTGTAACAAAAATTTTATTTAAATATTTGCTTGATTTCTGCTTTACTAGTGTTTATTCGTCAAATACTTAATTTTTCCTTTTTATTATTCAATTTTTTTCATTTTTTCCCTAGAATTTGACCATTTCGTAATAAGAATCCTTCTTATTACTGCTATATTTTGAAATAGCCTTACTCCAAAGGCAAACATTGCTACTAAATACAAGTCTACACCAAGATGGACACCTAGAAAAGCTAAACTTGCAGCTAAAATGATGTTAAAGAAAAATCCAGAAACGAACACCATTTCATCATAGATATCCTGAAGATGTGCACGAATTCCTCCTAACAGTGTATCAAGTGCTGCTAAAATTGCAATTGATAAATAGTTGGAATACTCAGGGGGAATACGCAACTCCGATACTAGACCTAAAAAGACACCGAGAATTAGTCCTAAAATTGGCAGCCACATATTATTCTCCCCCTTTTTCTGATGATTCTACAGGTTTCATATTCCGAACTCGAATTGGATCTTCATAAGGAGGAATCGTTAACTGTTCAATTGGGTCTGATATCGTTAACTTAAGATTATCTATAGCAAAATCTTCATCAGTATTCGAAGCATTCATTCTGTTATAAAGCTTGTCCACATTATCTGAAATGACGTTTATCTTAATAGGAAAACTGTTTAAGCTAAAATTATCCATCTTGGTCTGACCATTGATATCTCTTATGACAGTCGAATTAATAACCCTTCTACCTTCAATTGAGATTTCTTTTGCTCCATAAGAATTGAGTTCATTAATTAACCGTTTTAAAAGCTCTGGTGATATATTTTGTATTTCTACTCCAAGTAATTCTTCTGAAAACAATCGATCAATTGTAATCGTTATGCCCTCTCCAGAAATTTCGGTTAAACCAACTTCTTCCTTTAAAACTGCCAAGGTCTCTTTTAAGGCTGTTTCTGGATTCGAATTTTCTTGCTTCTTATAAGACTCAATAATTTCATCATATTTTCGTATCTCATTAAGAAGCTCCGCTTGAAGTTGTTGCTCTTTTTTTAAATCTTCCCTAAGTTGCCACATATCACGCGTATCTCTTTCCACTGGTTCTTTAATTGTTTGAAACTGAATTCCAAGCATTAAACCAAAGATCATTGTTAGCAAAGCAAAACTAAGACCCTTTTTCCAACTTTTTTGTTTCACACCAACCACCTATCTAAACAATAATCCGTTAGTGAAACATCGTATTACTTTCCTATGATGAAGCTTTTTTTTCTTGTAGAAGTGGCTCCATCTTAATATTTTCTAGTTTTTCTAAAGTTACCACAACATTATCATAGGAAAGCTGATCTACAATTCCACCAGTAATATTTAATGCAGGTAATAAAACATTTGGGTCCCCAATCGCAGATATAACAAAAGGTGCAGGGAACTGATTTCCATCAACTGTCACAACTGGTCCATTGCAATATATATACGAATGACTTGATAACCTTTGACCGTTAATTGAGATAGCATCTGCTCCCGAGATATAAAGTTCATTAATAACACTAAACAAATGACTCTCATGCACAATATAATTGTTTACATTTTCTCCTTCAGGGACGTAAGAGGAATCTTCTAATGTTACTTGTATCCCTTTACCTTGAACTGCTATATCACCAACATACATGCGATACTTTTCAACATCTTCTACAAGATTGTAGTACACCTGTTTTTCATCCTTTAGAGATTCTTCAATTTCTTTCACTTCTTCTTGTTTTTTAAAAAGTTCTTTTTGGAGATCTCGGTTTATTTCTTCTTTTGAAATAAGTTGTGACCTAATTTCATATTCTTTATCCCATTGTTCGGTTGTTATCTCTTGGTTTCGATTACTTTCCTTTGTCAGCTGATAAGAATATGAAAACAGAAAACCTGCAACTAAGAGAATGAGAGAAAAAATCACATAACTACCCCTCAGTTTCATCTTGAGCTTCATCCCCCTCTTCCTTAGACTCTATTGGTGTATAAGATTCAAAATAAGAGCCTACTTCCAGATGAATGATTCCTTTACTGTTCTCGTCCAGCTGACTTACAATTTTAGTGTAAGTATTCATTTTCTTTGAGAATGTACGAACAGATGCCATTACTTCATAACCATCATTCATATAAAGATGAACTAACCAAGGATCTGTTTTATTAGGAGCATGATGAATTTCTGAAATTGAGTTTAAGATACTGGGAGATAATTTTTTCAACTCATTTATCATCTCATTAACATCTTTCTCTTGTTTCCAGTTTATCAGGACTGGTGCATCTGCCGGTACTTTCACAGTACGGTCCTTCAGAACTTGTCCATTTTCTAGAATCGGCTTAAATACACCATTCTCTTCCAGATAAGCAATACTGTCATACTCATCAACCTGCAAGACAATATGGTTAGGAAACTTTTTTTCCACAGTGGCTTGTTTTATTTGTAAATGGTCCTCAATCAACTGACTAGTCTTTGTTGTATTGATATTCCAAAACCCATTAGAAGTTGTAATTTTACTCATTTCAATGATCTTTTCCGACTCAACATGTACATTTCCTTTTACTGTTATACTTGAGACTTTACTTAAGGGAGACTGAAAATAGATAACAAGTAAAATTAATAGAAAAAAGATTGAAAGGAATGAAATAAGTCTTCGATTAGTCTTCTGTTTTCGCTGCTGCTGTAGTTTTGGTATGCGGTCTTCTAACGAAACAACCTTTTTCTCCAATCGTTTTCACCCCACCCTAGTAGTTCCCTCTAGGTAGATTTCTTGCACAATGTTATGGCAAATCATCACAGTATGTAAAGTAATAAAATTAATCCTATTTAAAAAGATTTTCCCCACTTACACACTGAAACGGCATTTAAAAATGCCGTTTAAGAATAAACTAAAATTGTTCAGCAATTTTTATAAAGACATTATAACACAATAAAAGGAAATAATGGGGAGTAATGTGACTATTTCCGACCTATTATTTCAACTTCAGTTTCCATTGTCACATCATACTTCTCAAGAATCGTTTCTTTAATATATTTTATTAAATCCAATACATCTTGAGCAGTTGCTCCTCCAGCATTAACAATAAAATTACCATGCATTTCTGAAACTTTAGCACCACCGATTTGATATCCTTTTAGACCCGCTGCTTCAACTAATTGACCTGCATAACTAGGAAGTGGGTTCCTGAAGATACTCCCTGCGCAAGGATAATTCCAAGGCTGTGTTTCTCTTCTGTAATCTTTGTTCTTTTGCATGATCGCAACAATTTCTTCTTTTTCACCCTTTTTAAGTTGTAGAACTGCTTCTATACATATACCTGGTCTTTTCGTCTGAAGAATTGAAGTTCGATAAGAAAACTCCATTTCTTCATTTGTCAGCCATTCCATCGTTCCATCTTCAAATAACACTAGAGCTTTCAAAAGAATTTTTGACATGTCTGACCCATGTGCCCCTGCATTCATATAAACAGCTCCACCTATTGAACCAGGAATACCACTGGCAAATTCCAAACCTGATAAACCCTTCCTACTAATGAGTGTTGCAAGCTTTACAATGGAATATCCCCCGCCAACGGTTAATACATCTTCATCTAACTCAAAGTGATCGATTCCAGCTCCAAGCTTTACTACGACCCCTTCTATTCCTTTATCTGAAACTAGAAGGTTAGAGCCCCTTCCTACCACTGTCCATTTAGCTCCATATTCTTTTATTATTTTTATCGCCTTGCTCAGGCTTTCACTGTCTCTAGGTTCCAATAGAATATCTGCAGGGCCACCTATCCTTATTGTTGTATGCTTTGCTAAAGGTTCATCTACAAGAACTTTCCCAATTTCTGCAGTTGTTAATGCCTCATATAACGTAGTCATAATTTACCTCCTCAGGTCAGTTTATCTCTGTTGTTACTTAGAAAGTTCCTTTAGGACTGAATAAAGTCTTAATGCAGCATCAGGAATACCTAATTTCTTTGATGCCTGCTTCATTTCTTTCAATTTAAATTCATTAAGTAAGACTCCGTCAATTTCCGTAAGTAATTTATCACCATTCAATTCTTGCTCCTTTAGCATAATTGCTGCATGATGATCACTTAACGATCTTGCGTTTACTTCTTGATGATTAGCCGTTACATAAGGGCTTGGAATTAATATACTAGGCAACCCCAATGCTGTAATTTCTGCAAGAGAGGTAGCTCCGGCTCTCGATACAATTAAGTCCACTGCCGCTAATACTTCCGGCATATTGTGTATAAATGGTTTTATGATCAAGTTCTCAGAACTGTTTCCTTTTTTTACTTCATTCATTACTTTTTCATAATGTACTTCACCAGTGACATAAACAATTTGATATGGCTTTTCAGCAAGAGATGGAATCATTTCTAAAACAGCATCATTAATAGCTTTAGCTCCCCTGCTTCCCCCGAAAATCAGCACTGTCTTTTTGTCTTTAATCAAACCGACTGAATGTCTCCCTTTATCTGCATCTTGACCCAGCACCTCTGAAGCACGTGGATTACCGGTTAATACAACTTTATCTGCAGGAAAATGTTTTCTCGCTTCTTCAAAACAGATGGCGACTTTGTTAACATATCGAGACAAAAACTTATTTGTTATGCCAGGTAAACTATTTTGTTCATGAATAACTGTTGGAATCTTCATTTTAGCCGCCGCATAAACAACAGGTCCACAAACATATCCTCCTGTTCCAATAACAACATCTGCATTAAACTCTTTTAAATATTTTTTACTAACAGAAACTGCTTTAAGAAATCTCGTAACAGTTTTCACATTTTCAATGGAGATCTTTCTTTTAAATCCGGATATTTCTACAGATTTAAATGGTATGTTGGCTCTGTTTACAATATTTTGCTCAAGTCCATTTTCTGTACCAATATATAGAAATTCTACATCTGAATGATGTTTTTTAATTTCATTTATTAAAGCCAGTGCTGGATAGATATGACCACCAGTTCCGCCACCACTTACAACTACTTTCATACTTGTTCCCCCATTTTGAATGGATTTCTTATTATAAAATGTACGTACTCTCAACTACTAGGTTATAAGTAAACTAGTAGTTGTATAGAAACACATATGTAAAACTATGAAGGCTGACCTTTTAAGGACTGCTTAGAGGTTAAAAACCCCTAGTCTGTCACTTACCAACGTCAGCCTCGATACTTACTATTTTATATGATAAACAACCTATAATGAAACTAAAATTAGCCTTTTAATGGACCTAATACTTTGAGTATCTGCTCACATTTAATAAGACACCCATTGCCATTAGCATTAGTGTAAGGGAAGATCCTCCATAACTTAAGAATGGAAGAGTAATACCTGTTACAGGCATTAGTCCGGTTACAACACCAATGTTAATCATAACCTGAATAGCTACCATTGTAATAATTCCAATGGCCAAGAAGCTACCATATAAATCAGGGGCTCCTAACGCAATTCGTACCCCTCTCCATAAAAGTAAACCAAACAATAATATAACTAATGACCCACCAATAAAACCAAGCTCTTCAGCTAAAATGGCAAAAATGAAGTCAGTTTGGGGCTCAGGTAAATAAAAGAATTTCTGCCTGCTTTGTCCTAACCCTTGACCAAAAAGACCTCCAGGACCAATCGCATACAAAGATTGAATGATTTGGAACCCACTGCCTAGTGGATCTTCCCATGGATCCAAAAATGATGTAATCCTTTTAATTCTGTATGGTGCTGAAAGAACAAGAGCAACAAATCCCGCAACACCTAAAAGACCCAGCCAAGCAAAATGCACCACTCTAGCTCCCGAAACAAATATCATCACGATACATGTCCCTACCATAACTGTCCCTGTTCCTAAGTCAGGCTGAAGCATAATGATCCCAAATGCAGTGAAAACGAGTCCAAGAGAAGGGACTAATCCTTTTTTAAACGAGGTAATTTTCTTTTGATTTTCAGATAAAAACTTCGCTAAGAAAGCAATCATCGCCAATTTCATAAACTCTGATGGCTGTATCGAAAATGCACCAACACCAATCCAACTTCGAGAACCATTACGCTCCATCCCTATGCCGGGTATTAATACTGCAATTAAAAGAAAAAAACAAATGATAATTAACATTTTTGACCATGTCCGCCATGTCCAATAGTCAACGTTCATAATAAAAAACATGGCTATAACACCAACACCTGCAAATAACAATTGGCGCTTCGCAAAAAAGAAGGAATCATCAAACTTATATGTTGCCCAAACTGCACTTGCACTATATACCATGATTAGTCCAATTGTTAAAAGAAGTAATGTTAGAATAACCAATATAAAATCTGGTGTAGACCTTTTTGCTGTCAACGCCGAACACCCCTGTATCAAATTTATTAAGGGCTGTAGCATAGACTGCAATTAATTATTCGTACAAGCCCTTAGTTAAGCTTATGCACGGCTTGAATAAAAATGTCTCCTCTTTCCTCAAAAGTTTTATATTGATCCCAACTTGCGCATGCTGGTGACAATAAGATCACATCTTCTTTTTCGGAAACATTAAACGCCGTCAATACTGCTTTTTCTACATTATCGACACGTTTAATTTGTTCTATTCCACTTTCTCTGGCAATTCTTTCAAGCTTAGGTGCAGTTTCCCCAAATAAAATCATAGCCTTTACATGATGTAAAAATGGCTTTAATTCATCGAATTCGTTACCTCTATCAAGGCCTCCTGCCAATAAGATGGTAGGTGTTTTAAATGCACTAAGCGCTTTACTTGTTGCTAATATATTTGTTGCTTTTGAATCGTTATAAAAACGACGCTCCCGAATAGTATCTACATATTGCAACCTATGTTTAACGCCGTTAAAAGTGGTTAAAACCTTGTAAATAGATTCGTTAGAAACTCCTCTTAGCTTGACAGCAGCTATAGCAGCCAGAATATTTTCTAAATTATGTTCTCCCGGCAGTACGATATCTTTTAAGGAAACAATCTTCTCACCTTTATAAAAGATTGATTCATCTAAGATGTAAACTCCATTATCTATAACTTCTGTAGTTGAGAAAAATAATTTTTGTGCCGTTGATCTTTCAGAGCATTCACAAACTTCTTTATCATTTAAGTTTACAATCGACACATCTTCCTCAGCTTGGTTTTCATAGATCTTCCCCTTAGCATAAACGTATTCTTCTTTGGTGCCATGGTAATCTAAATGGGCATCAAAAATATTTAATATCATGGCAATGGATGGTTTAAAATCAATTGTTCCAAGAAGTTGAAACGATGATAATTCCATAACAATGACATTTTCTTTTGTGGCTTTTTGAGCAACTTCGCAAGCTACAGTGCCAATATTACCTGCAATTAAAGGTTGTTTTCCGTCCTCATTTAACATTTCAAAGATAAGGGTTGTTGTTGTTGTTTTACCGTTTGAACCGGTTATTGCGATAATGTCCGCCTCTGAAATCTTATAAGCAAGTTCAACTTCCGTGATGATAGGAATATTCTTTTCCTTGGCAAGAACTAAAAGAGGATTAGAGTATGGAATCCCTGGGTTTTTCACAATAACGTCGATTGTAAGATCCTCTAGTAAAGATAGAGGGTGTCCTCCACCAACAACATTAATTCCATTGTTTTTCAATTCTTTTACAACTGGGTCTTCATCAGTCGCCTTTAAATCATTTACAGTTACTGCTGCCCCAAGCTTGTGTAACAATTTAGCGGCCGCTAAGCCGCTTTTTGCCAATCCTATTACCAATACATTTTTATGTAAGTAATCATTAATGTTTTTCAATTACAACCACACCTCAATATAAATTCCAAGTACTGCAAAAATTAAACCAATCGTCCAAAAAGTAACAACAACTCTCCACTCTGACCACCCTACTAATTCATAGTGATGATGAAGAGGACTCATCTTAAATACTCTCTTCCCAGTTGTTTTAAAAGAAATAACTTGAATAATAACTGATAAAGTCTCAATGACGAAAACTCCGCCAATTAAAACTAATAAAATTTCAAGCTTTGTTAAAATCGCTATTGTTACAATGGCACCTCCAAGTGCTAGTGAACCTGTGTCTCCCATAAATACTTTTGCAGGATGTGCATTAAACACTAAAAACCCGAGGACAGCTCCAACAACAGCTACCGAAAAAATGGCAACATCGTATTGCGATTGATTCCAAGCCAAAACAGCAAATGCCCCAAAAGCGATAGCAGCAGTACCTGATAACAACCCATCTAAACCATCTGTTAAGTTTACTGCATTTGATCCTCCCACTAACATAAATACAACGAGAATAATATAGCCCCAACCAAGGTCTAAAGAAAAAGTTGTTCCAGGTATCCCTATTTCTGTTGAAAAGCCATACTGTGTGAAGACAAGGTAAAATATAATAGCAATAATCACTTGCCCAAGAAGTTTTTGTCTTGAAGTTAAACCAAGATTTCGTTTCATAACAACCTTGATAAAATCATCCAAAAACCCTAACAAACCGTATCCGAATGTTACAAACAACAATAAATACATCTCAACACTAAGTTGTGAAAATTTCCCTGTCATAACAATCGTTGTAATAATGATCGAAATAATGATCATTACACCACCCATTGTTGGGGTACCCGATTTTTTTTGATGAGATTTAGGTCCTTCTTCTCTAATACTTTGACCAAACTTCAGCCTTCTTAAAAACGGAATAATGATTGGGGAAAGTAATACACTGATTAAGAATCCCATAACGATTGTAAATAAAATTACTTGCTCTAACATGCACACACCTCCCCACAGAATACTAAGTCATTAGAATATACAAGCGTATCTTTTACGAGATTATCATATGAGGTATTTTTCTGAATATGTTCTTCTAAACTGTTTTTCTTCATCTTATCAACTTCTCTTTCTTCCTTTGTACCTATTCTTATGAAAGGTCTTGGTCATTCACTACAAATTTAATGTATTTATTGCATTTAATGCGATTTCCTTATCATCAAAATCAAAAACTTTATTACCTATTATCTGATATGTTTCGTGGCCTTTACCTGCAATTAGTATTACATCACCTTTTTGAGCTTTTTTAACAGCATAGGAAATAGCCTCTTCTCTGCTAATAATAGATGTGAACTGGTAACCCACTACACCTTCTTCCATTTCCTGAAGAATATCTTGCGGATCTTCACTTCTTGGGTTATCAGATGTAAAAACGGGTTCATCACTATATGTTACCGCGATTTTAGCCATTAAAGGTCTTTTTGTTTTATCCCTGTCTCCCCCACATCCTACAATACAAAAGATGCGCCCCTCTGCAAACTGTTTAACAGTCTTAAGAACATTTTCTAGGCTATCAGGTGTATGTGCGTAATCAACAATAACGGTATAATCCTGCCCACCATCAACTAATTCAAAACGTCCTCGTACCCCCTCCATCGATTCAATAGCTGTAACAATCGTATCTAAATCAACAGATGAAGCAAGTGAAGCAGAAACAGCAGCTAACACGTTATACACACTGAACTTTCCAACCATTTGAATTGTAACATTGCGTGTACCAACAGGTGTTACGAGTTGAAACTTTGTACCTTTAGATGTCATTTTTATGTTATTTGCTTTAATATCAGCAGGACGATCGATACCATAGGTTAAAGTTTTTGCAGATGTCATCCGTTTAAATTCTTCAGATGCCTCTTCATCTTCATTTAAAACAGCAATCTTTAGATCATTATGATCAAACTTATTACCTAGTTGAGCAAACAATAGTCCTTTAGCATACTTATATGCTTCCATTGTTTTATGGTAGTCTAAATGATCCTGTGTTAAGTTCGTAAACACAGCAACATTGAAATCACATCCATGGATTCTTCCAAGATGAAGGGCATGTGATGATACCTCCATAATAGCGTGTGAAACATTTTGTTCCTTCATTTCGGCAAATGTCTTTTGCAATGTCAGACTTTCAGGAGTTGTGTTTTTAACTTCTTTTTGTTCATCACCAATTTTTATGTACATTGTCCCAATAAGACCTGTTTGCTTTTTTGCTTCATTGAATATTTTCTCAATAATATGTGTTGTTGTTGTTTTTCCATTAGTTCCAGTAACACCTATCAGGTGCATGGAATGAGTTGGCTGTCCATAAAAAATATCCGCTAATACAGCCATTGATCTTTTAGTATCTTTTACAACAATAACAGGAACATCTAAGTCTAAGTTTCTTTCTGCGAGTATAGCTACTGCACCCTGCTCAACAGCCTTTCGTGCAAAATCATGACCGTCAACCGTGTAACCCTTTATACATATAAATAAACTACCGGGCTTAACTTCTCTAGAATCCATTTCTAAAGATGAGATGGTAGGGTTCTTTAAAGATAGAAGTGAGTCATCATGTAAAAATGTTAGTAAATCATTTAATTTCATTTTTATTCCTACTTTCATTACAGGGTTTTCCTTTTACAATAAAAGAAATAAACCACCAGTCAAAATATAAATGGTAAAATATTTCTCCGTACTATTTTATCTTACTTAAAAGAAAAGAGCCATCATTCCTTTCAATTTTACGAAAAACATAAATGTTATTATACCAACAGAAAGAAAGCGTGCCAATGCAATTTTTGCAATAGCATGCTCCCTCTGGTTATTCACTTTCTTTCTTTTCACTATGTTCATCACCTAGGTATACTCTTAAGGTGGATCCTTCTTTAACTTTTACACCTTCATTTGGGGATTGTTGCACAACAACATCTCCTTCGCCCGATACATCAATCTTCAAGTTAACGAATTGTTGAGTTAATTCTTGTTTCGTTAACCCTATAATGTTCGGTACTTCTACTAGTTTTGTGTCCAGCCAATTATATTCTTTCTCAATTTGGCCGTCTCTCGGCTTTACACCTATCTCAGGTAATACATCACGCATAATGTTTCCTACTATAGGTGCAGCAACCGTTCCACCAAATTGGACCGTTCCCTTAGGATTGTCGACTGCAACATAAACAACAATTTGAGGGTCATCAGCAGGTGCAAATCCAACAAAGGAAACAATATGGTTATTTTCCATATATCGCCCATCTTTTACTTTTTGTGCTGTACCTGTTTTTCCACCAACTCGATAGCCATCAACAAAAGCATTTCTCCCACTTCCTAATGCAACAACACTTTCAAGAGCATAACGAATTTCTTTTGAAGTTTCTTCAGAAATAACACGTTTTTTTGCATTAGGTGTATTTCGACTGATTACTTCACCAGTAACTGGATCTACCCATTCCTTCGCTATATATGGGGTATACAGAACACCTCCGTTTATAGCTGCAGAAACAGCAGCAACTTGCTGTATCGGTGTAACAGAAACACCTTGACCAAATGCGGTGGTTGCAAGTTCCACAGGTCCTACTTGTTCTGGTTTAAACATAATACCAGTTCCTTCACCTTGAAGATCAATTCCTGTTTTTTGACCAAATCCAAAATCTTTTATATATTTAAACAGCGTTTCTTCCCCAAGTCTTTGACCAAGCTCTACAAAACCAGGGTTACAAGAGTTTTGGACAACTTCAAGAAATGTTTGATGACCATGTCCCCCTCTTTTCCAACATCGTAATCTTGCTCCATCAACCTCTACCGAACCTGAATCATTAAATTCATCTTTTTCTAGGTTCACTTTCTTTTCTTCCAGTGCTGCAGCTAGAGTAATAATCTTGAATGTAGAACCAGGTTCATAAGTACTCCAAACAGGTAAGTTCCGATTGTAGACCATCGGATCTACTTCCTTAAAATTAGCTGGATCAAAATCAGGCCTGCTTGACATCGCTAATATTTCACCATTGTTTGGGTTCATAGCAATGGCAATAATCCCATCAGGGTTATAAGTGGCCTGAGCATTATCTAGTTCTCTTTCAATAATTGTTTGAACTCTCGAATCAATTGTTAGTTTTAGATTATTTCCATCAACAGGAGCTGTATAGTCATCCGCTTCATCTGGCATCCTTTGCCCTTTTGCATCTGAATAAAACTTAACATACCCTTTTTCTCCCTTTAATTGCTCATCGTAATATGCTTCTAAGCCTAATAATCCCTGATTATCAATTCCTGCAAAACCAAGAACATGTGATAGATAACTTCCATAAGGATAATACCTGATCGAATCTTCAGCTATGTAAACTCCCTTTATATTTAAATCTCTCACTTCATTTGCTTTTTCATGAGAAATTTTTCTCCCCTCAGGATTGATTCTTTCGATAGAAACTCTTTTTGTAATATGTTGATAGGCTTTTTCTTCTGACATATTTAAAACTGCAGCTAATTCTTTTGCAGCCATAGCAGGATCTTCAATTTGTCTTGGTACAACATAAATCGTTGGAGCACTCATATTCGTTGCTAGCTTTACTCCATTTCGATCTAAAATTTCCCCACGTTCAGGCTCAAATGGAATGTTTCTGCTCCATAAATCTTTGGCTCCCGAAGTGAGTGTATTACCAAGAAAAAATTGAACATACCCTAGACGTATATCAATCACTAAGAAAATTAAAAAACCGAAAAGCAATGTTAAAACAAGACGCTTTCTAACGGTCACATTAGATACCCGCATATATTTTACTCCTCCTTGTCTAGGCTCGTTCAAATATATATGCTTGTACAGGAGGAGTTAGAACTGTTATCCATACATTCTAATCTGACAACTCACAAGGATAAATCAAAGAAACTTTTCAATCATTAATCATGTATAAGAACATGTAAAATAATTATTGTTGCACTAAGTACAACCGAATATAAATTCGAATAAAAAAAGATTGATCTCTTTTTAGCTGAGATCAATCCTAAATTCATTTTATTCTTGTTCATTGCTTTCTTCAGGCTGTTTTTCACCATTTTCTGTCCCAAGTGATATCGTCAAAACATCGCCTTTCTTTAATAGGCTACCTTTTTTAATACTCTGTTTTATGACGAAACCAGATCCTTCTGCATTCACAGAAATATTCATTATATTTCCTAGTTTCATGACATCCCGTTTAGACCAACCTGTTAAATCTGGCATTTTAACTTCTTCAGATAACTTTAGAAAGACTTTTTCATTTAACATTATTGAAGTATCACCTTCAGGATATTGAGCAGTAACTTTTTGTCCATTTCCAAGAATAATTGGAGTTAAACCTAATTTTTTCAATTGATTGTTAGCTTCTGCAAACTTTGTATCTACTAAATCAGGAAGTAACGTGTCTTCACTTGAGGGTTTCACTTGTGTTTCAGTTTCAATTTCTTCTGTAGGTTCAATTTGTAAATATTGAAGGCTGTTTTTCATCACAGTATTAAAAATCATTGAAACTGGAACAGAACCTGCTTGTCCTTCAAGCTTAGGTTTCTGAACAGCTACATATACAATAAGCTCTGGATTATCTTTTGGTGCCATTCCTAAAAACGAAAAAATATGGTTGTCATTTCCTGATAAATAACCTCTTCCATTTGGGTTTGGCATTTGTGCAGTACCCGTTTTACCAGCAACCTGATACCCTTCAATGCTATAAGGTTTTCCAGTACCATTTTCTGAACTTACAACAGTTTCTAAAATATCCAGTGTTGCTTTTGCAGTTTTTTCAGTAATTGGTTGAGAAACTACCTTTGAACTATTTTCCTTTACAACTTCATTAGAATCTTTATCTACTATTTTATCAATAACATAAGGTTTCATCATTTTACCATTGTTCGCAATCGCTGTTGCTGCTTGTACGAGCTGAATCGGAGTAAAGGCAGATGCTTGTCCAAATGCAGTTGATACCTTATCGATCTCATAGTTATAATTTATTTTACTTTCAGCTTCGTTTGGCAAATCAATATTTGTCTTTTTCGTAAATCCGAATTTGTTTAGATATTGATACATTCGATCAGTTCCAAGCATATCTTTAGCAAGAATTGAAAAACCAACATTTGATGACCTTTGTACACCTTCATTAAAGCTGATTGTTCCCCAACCACCTCTTTTATGGTCACGTACAACAGATGGTCCTACTGCATACGAACCTGATTGGAACGTTGCATTTCCATTATAGACTCCTTCTTCAATTGCTGCTGCTAAAGTGAAGATTTTCATCGTTGAACCAGGTTCAAAAGGATAAGAGATAACATCATTGTAATAAGACGTAATGTTCCTTTTATTTGGGTCGAAACTCGGTCGCTGAGCCATAGCTAGTATTTTTCCGGTCTTCGGATCAGCTACAACAGCAACGATCTTCTCAGGTGAATACTCTTCAACTACTTGATTCATAGAGTCTTCTAAAAAGGTTTGTATTTTCTGATCAATGGTTAAATACACATCTTGACCATTTTTCGGAGCTACTATTTCATCGTCACTTGTTGGTAATTTCCAATTGTAACGATCTTTTTCAAATTTTATGTAGCCATCTTCTTCATGAAGGTATTTCTCTAATGTTTTTTCAAGGCCCATCATTCCGATCGTCTCACCTGTGTCTTCTTGCTTTTGCGCATAACCGATTAAATGAGAGGCAAAGATTCCATTTGGATAAAATCGTTGTGTATCACGAATGAACGTAATACCAGGAAGCTCCAATTTTGTTATTTGTTCTTTTAAAGTATGGCTAATGTCTCTACCTGCAGATCCAAATTCAACTTGGTATAAATCCTTAGATAAAACCTCTTCTATTTCATTTTCTTCCATATTTAATAAAGGTGCTAACTTTTGTGCCGTTTCTTCTACATCAACAACATGCTCTGGATTGTCAGGATCTGTTGTTATTTGATCGTCAAGAATTGCAACGAGTTTATAAGAAGACTTGTCTTCAGCAATAACCTCACCCTTACGATCTAATATTGACCCTCTTGATGCTTCTATAGTTCTTTGACTCTCATAGAGTTCTTCAGCTCTTGCTGCAAGTGCTTGACCATGTGCAGTTCCAGTTGATTGAATATAAAAGAAACGAACAAAAATAACTAAAAATAGCAAACCAAAAATCAACGCTAATAATGCAGCGCCTCTATTCATGTTTATATTTTTATGCGTTAATTTCATAGAAAACCTCCTATGTTGTATGACGTATTGTCAAAACTTCTA
>NZ_NUMC01000076.1:0-449 GCF_002577655.1 Bacillus sp. AFS040349
ATGATTGTTGCCGCAATCTTTCCTCCGATACCAGGGATAGACTGGATAATCTTATATTCTTCCATTTCTTTAGCGAGGGCATCTATTTCTGCTTCAAGTTGTGATAGGTGCTCTTGGTATTGAAGAACAATGGTAATTAACATCTTTAAGTTAAAAATAAGGCTTTCATACAAGTTGCTTTGAAATGGATTTCGTAATGCTGCCTCAATAAGCTTTTGTGCTTTTTCTTTTGCCCACTTTTCAGAACGTCTTGTACATAACGATACAATCTTTTCGGTTAAAACAGATTCTGTAGTTTTTAGTACATGTTCAGAAGTAGGGAACAAGGAAAGAGTCTGTAAAGATACTTTCGAATATAAATCACCAAAGACCCCTCTATACTCAGGAAATACCTGATCTAGTACTGTTAGAAGCTGTATCTTGGTTTGAGAAGAGATACTTGAAATGGT
>NZ_NUMC01000077.1:0-424 GCF_002577655.1 Bacillus sp. AFS040349
ATGATTGTTGCCGCAATCTTCCCTCCGATACCAGGGATAGACTGGATAATCTTATATTCTTCCATTTCTTTAGCGAGGGCATCTATTTCTGCTTCAAGTTGTGATAGATGCTCTTGGTATTGAAGAACAATGGCTATTAACATCTTTAAATTAAAAATAAGGCTTTCATACAAATTGCTTTGAAATGGATTTCGTAATGCTGCTTCACCCACTTTTCAGAACGTCTTGTACATAACGATACAATCTTTTCAGTTAATACTGATTCTGTAGTACTTAATACATGTTCAGAAGTAGGGAACAAGGAAAGAGTCTGTAAAGATACTTTCGAATACAAATCACCAAAGACCCCTCTATACTCAGGAAATACCTGATCTAGTACTGTTAGAAGCTGTATCTTGGTTTGCGAAGAGATACTTGAAATGGT